>NZ_JALLGL010000439.1 GCF_023072675.1 Streptomyces sp. XM83C | reverse complement strand
ACTCCCGCCCGTGCCCCGGAGGAGGACCCCGATGCCCGCCCCTGACCCCGGCGCCTGGCACAGCCTGCATCTGCACCGGTATGCCGGACAGGACCGCTTCCTCGTGGAACACCTGACGCCCGTAGTGGCCCCACTGCGCGACTCCGGCGAACTGGAAAGCTTCTTCTTCCTGCGCTACTGGCAGGGCGGCCACCACATCCGCCTCCGGCTGCGCCCCGCCGACCCCGACCCCGGTCGTGCCGACCGCCTCGTCTCGGACATCCGGGACCGGCTCGCGGCCCGGCTCGCCGCCGACCCCGCCGGCTGGGGCGACCTCGACCCGGACGAGTTCCGCGAGGCCCAGCACACCATGGCCGCCCTGGAAGCCGAGACCACCGGCGACCTCCTCCCCCCGGACACCGTCCACCCCGCCCGCTACGAACCCGAGCACGGCAAGTACGGCGGTCCCGCGGGCGTCGCCGTCGCGGAACGCTTCTTCGCGCGCAGCAGCGCCGTCGCCCTCGACGCGCTGCGCGCCATCGGCGAACGCCCCGCCCGCCGGCTCGGCACCGCCTTCACCATGACCCTGCGCGGCCTCGCCGCGGCCGGCCTCACCCCGGCCGCCATGGCCGCCTTTCTCGCCCACTACTGCACGGTGTGGTCGCCGTACGTCTTCGACCGCTTCCTCGACACCTGGCCCGCCCTGCTCCAGCAGCGCCGCGCCCCCGCCGCCGCCCACCTCGCCCCGCTCCTCACCCGCGGGCAGCCACCGGACGACCCGTACGCGCGGGCCGTCGCCGACGCCTGGCAGGCCCTGCACACCGACGCCGCCGACATACTGCCCGCGATCACCCTCGCCGGACCCGGCGCGAGCGACGAACGGCGCCGCCAGGTCGTGCTGCTCAGCCTGCTGCACACCCACAACAACCGGCTCGGCCTCATCCCCGAACAGGAAGCCTTCCTCGGCTGTCTCGGCCACCACGTCGTCGCCGACTGCGCGGGCCTGATCCCCGACCCCGGCCTGCTCGACCGCGTCCGCGACCACCGCCGCGCACGCCTCGCCGCACACCTGCCCTCCGGCCAGCACTGACCGAAGACCGACAGGAGCCCACGCCGTGGACATCGAAGCCCGCACCTACCCCTTCACCCGCCACACCCCGTTCGAGATGCCGGAGGAGTTCGCCTGGCTGCGGGAGAACCGGCCCATCGCCCAGGTCCGCCTCGCCACCGGCGACACCGCCTGGCTGATCACCCGCTACGACGACGTCCGCACCGCCCTCACCGACCCACGGTTCTCCCGCACCATCAACCGGGAGGGCGCCGCCCGCGTCGACACCGGCTTCCAGGCCGACGCCGACAGCCCCGTCTTCAACTTCGGCGGGTCCATCTCCGAACCGCCCGGCCACACCCGCTGGCGCCGCCTCGTCAACCAGGCCTTCACCGCCCGGCACGCCGAGTCCATGCGGCCCGCCGTCGCCGCCCACACCGACGCCCTCCTCGACGGCCTCGCCGCCACCGGCCGCTTCGACCTGATGGCCGACTACGCCTACCAGCTGCCGATCCGCGTCATCTGCGACCTGCTCGGACTGGAGCAGACCGCCCGCCCCGAGTTCTCCGCGCTCGCCGCCCGCATCACCCGCCGCGACCTCACCTCGTCGTTCGTCGAGTTCGGGCAGGCCCTCCAGGACATCGGCCGGTACGCCATCGGGCTCATCGTCCGCAAACGGCAGAACCTCGGCGACGACCTGCTCAGCACCCTCATCGCCCTCACCGACGAAGAGGACGGCAAGCTCACCAACGAGGAACTGGTCTCCACGGTCATCCTGCTGCTGATGGCCGGCTACGAGAGCACCGCCGTCCAGCTCGGCAACGCCTTCTACGCCCTGTTCCGCGAACCCGCCCAGATGCGCCGGCTGCGCGAGGAACCCGAGATCGTCGGCCGGGCCGTCGAGGAGATCCTGCGGTACGCCCAGATGGGCACCGGGTACGCCATCGCCAAGTTCACCACCGAGGACGTCGAACTGTCCGGCGGCACCGTCCCGGCCGGCTCCACCGTCTTCGTCTCCCTCGCCTCCGCCAACCGGGACGAGAAGGTGTTCGGTGAGGACGCCGACCGCTTCGACATCGGCCGCGGCTGCGCCCACCGCCAGACCGCGTTCGGCTACGGCCCCCACTACTGCCTCGGCGCCGCCCTCGCCCGCGTCGAGATGCAGGAGGGCATCGCCCGCATGCTGGCCCGCTTCCCCGGCCTGCGCTTCGACGGACCCGACCTGGACGACGTGCCGCTCGCCAGCAACCTGTTCACCTTCTACCCGGCCGAACTGCCGGTGCGTATCTGAGCGTGGAGGCCTCCATGGAGCCGACCCCGACCGACGACACCACATACCCCTTCGAACAGAAGTGCCCCTTCGCCCCGCCCAGGGAACTGGTCCGGCGCCGCCGCGAGGAACCCGTCTCCCGCATCCGCCTCGCGAACGGCGCGACCGCCTGGCTCGTCACCCGCTACGACGACGTACGCCAGGTCCTGACCGACCCCCGCTTCAGCAGGGCGGAGGTCCGGGCCGGCGCACTGCGGGGCGGCGGGCCGGGCGGGCCGGGCGCACCCGGCGGACCTGGCGGGCCGGGCGCACCCGGCGGACTTGGCGGTCTCGGCGGACCCGGCGGACCTGGCGGACCTGGCGGGCCGGGCGTGGGCGGGCCGGGTGCGCCGACCGACGCACCCGGCGCACCCGACGGCCGCCCGCAGGGCCGTGGCTTCCCCGGCGCCCCCGGCGGCGGGGCCGGGCAGCGGCGGTTCGACTTCGGGATGTCCCTGGCCGACCCCGAGCACCACGCCCGCTGGCGCCGCACCCTCTCCACCGTCCTCACCCCCGGCCACGCCGAGTCACTGCGCAAACCCGTCGGCCAGGCCGTCGACGAGGTCCTGGACACCCTCGCCGGCCGCGGCCCCGAACCCGTCGACCTCGTCGCCGACTTCGCCTACCAGGTGCCCGTCCGCGTGCTGTGCGAGCTGCTCGACCTGCCCGCCGAACTGCGCCCCGCCCTGTGGGACTGGGCCGGGCGGATACGCACCGCCGCACCCTCGACCGCCGCGTTCGGCGCGGCCATGGGCGCCCTGTTCGACTGCGCTGCCCGCCTGGTCGCGAAGGAGCAGACCTCGCCCGGCGACGGCCTCATCGGCCGACTGCTCACCCGCCTCGGCGAGGACACCCGCCCCACCACCGACGAACTGGTCTCCACGGTCGTCCTGCTCGCCACCGCCGGCTACGAGTCCACGGCCGTCCAGTTCGCCAACGGCCTCCTCGCCCTCTTCCAGCACCCCGACCAGCTCGACCGGCTGCGCGACGGCACGGTCACCGAGGCCGCCGCCGTCGAGGAGATCCTCCGGTACGCGCAGGCAGGCACCGGGTTCGCCGGGACGACCGTCACCACCGAGGACGTCACCCTCGGCCAGGTCACCCTCCCCAAGGGCGCGACGGTCTTCATCTCCCTGGAATCCGCCGCCCGCGACGAACAGCACGTCGAGCGGCCCGACGACTTCGACATCGCCCGCGGCGCCGCCCGCACCCACCTCGCCTTCGGCGCCGGTGCGCACTACTGCCTCGGCTCCTCCCTGGCCCGCGTGGAACTCCAGGAGGGCTTCGGCAGGCTGCTCCGCCGCTTCCCCGCGCTGCGCCCGGCCGCCGACCCGGCCGGCGTCGAGTTCACCGCGAACCTCTTCCACCGATACCCGCGCGAGCTGAAGGCGGTCCTGCGATGACCCGGCACCCCGAACCCGCAAAACACCCCGACCGGCCCCGCCCCGCCGAGCCCGGCGAG
>NZ_JALLGL010000438.1 GCF_023072675.1 Streptomyces sp. XM83C | reverse complement strand
CCTCCGGGTGCCGTGTGCCGCCTCGGTGCGCGCCCCGCGGAGTCACGCCCCCGGAGCGCGCACCGAGGCGGCACACGGCACCCGGAGGCACACGACAGCGGGCCGGGCGCATGACGCCCCCCTGACACACCTCGCCCGACACAGGGCCACGCGCGCGTGCACGCCCGAAGGCCGACGCCCACGCCCGACACGGACACCCGCGGGCATGCACACCCGGCCACCTACCGCACCCCGTGCGGCAAGTGGCCTTGCTCACATGGCGTGCCGCACCCACCGCCGACACCATGGTGAGCGTCACCGGCAGGCTGAAGGGGTCCTACATGTTCCGCAAGGTGCTGGTCGCCAACCGCGGTGAGATCGCCATTCGCGCGTTCCGGGCCGGCTACGAGCTGGGCGCGCGAACCGTCGCCGTCTTCCCCCACGAGGACCGCAACTCGCTGCACCGGCTCAAGGCCGACGAGGCCTACGAGATCGGCACACCCGGACACCCCGTGCGGGCCTACCTGTCCGTCGAGGAGATCGTGCGCGCCGCCCGCAAGGCCGGCGCCGACGCCGTCTACCCCGGCTACGGCTTCCTCTCCGAGAACCCCGACCTGGCGCGCGCCTGCGAACAGGCCGGCATCACCTTCGTCGGCCCCGGCGCCGACATCCTCGAACTCACCGGCAACAAGGCCCGCGCCGTCGCCGCCGCCCGCGAGGCCGGCGTCCCCGTGCTCGGCTCCTCCGCGCCCTCCACCGACGTCGAGGAACTCGTCCGCGCCGCCGACACCATCGGCTTCCCCGTGTTCGTGAAGGCCGTCGCGGGCGGCGGCGGGCGCGGCATGCGCCGCGTCGAGGACCCCGACCGGCTCCGCGAGTCCATCGAAGCGGCGTCCCGCGAGGCCGCCTCCGCCTTCGGCGACCCGACGGTCTTCCTGGAGAAAGCCGTCGTCGAACCCCGCCACATCGAGGTGCAGATCCTCGCCGACGGCGCCGGCAATGTCATCCACCTCTACGAACGCGACTGCTCGGTGCAGCGACGGCACCAGAAGGTCATCGAACTGGCGCCCGCCCCCGGCCTCGCCCCCGAGCTGCGCGACCGCATCTGCGCCGACGCCGTCCGCTTCGCCCGGCAGATCGGCTACCGCAACGCGGGCACCGTCGAGTTCCTCCTCGACCGCGACGGCAACCACGTCTTCATCGAGATGAACCCGCGCATCCAGGTCGAGCACACCGTCACCGAGGAGGTCACCGACGTCGACCTCGTCCAGGCCCAGCTGCGCATCGCCGCCGGAGAGACCCTCGCCGACCTCGGCCTCTCCCAGGACACGGTGCGGCTGCGCGGCGCAGCGCTCCAGTGCCGTATCACCACCGAGGACCCCGCCAACGGCTTCCGCCCCGACACCGGCCGCATCAGCGCCTACCGCTCGCCCGGCGGCTCCGGCATCCGCCTCGACGGCGGCACCACCCACGCCGGTACGGAGATCAGCGCCCACTTCGACTCCATGCTGGTGAAGCTCACCTGCCGGGGCCGCGACTTCACCACCGCCGTCAACCGGGCCCGGCGCGCGGTCGCCGAGTTCCGCATCCGCGGCGTCGCCACCAACATCCCCTTCCTCCAGGCCGTCCTCGACGACCCCGACTTCCAGGCCGGCCAGGTCACCACCTCGTTCATCGAGCAGCGCCCGCACCTGCTGACGGCCCGCCACTCCGCCGACCGCGGCACCAAACTGCTCACCTATCTCGCCGACGTCACCGTCAACAAGCCGCACGGCGCCCGCCCCGACCTGATCGACCCGCTGACCAAACTGCCCCCGCTGCCCGCCGGGGACGTACCCGCCGGCTCCCGGCAGCTCCTCGCCGAACTCGGCCCCGAGGGCTTCGCCCGCCGGCTGCGCGAGGCACCCACCCTCGGCGTCACCGACACCACCTTCCGCGACGCCCACCAGTCGCTGCTCGCCACCCGCGTGCGCACCAAGGACCTGCTGAACGTGGCGCCCGTCGTCGCCCGTACCCTCCCCCGACTGCTGTCCCTGGAGTGCTGGGGCGGCGCCACCTACGACGTCGCGCTGCGCTTCCTCGCCGAGGACCCCTGGGAACGGCTCGCCGCCCTGCGCGAGGCCGTCCCCAACATCTGCCTCCAGATGCTGCTCCGCGGCCGCAACACCGTCGGCTACACCCCGTACCCCACCGAGGTCACCGACGCGTTCGTGCAGGAGGCCGCCGCCACCGGCATCGACATCTTCCGCATCTTCGACGCCCTCAACGACGTCGACCGGATGCGCCCAGCGATCGACGCCGTCCGCGAGACCGGCACCGCCGTCGCCGAGGTCGCCCTCTGCTACACCTCCGACCTGTCCGACCCCGCCGAGACCCTCTACACCCTCGACTACTACCTCCGCCTCGCCGAGAAGATCGTCGCCGCCGGAGCACACGTCCTCGCCGTCAAGGACATGGCGGGCCTGCTGCGCGCCCCGGCCGCCGCCACCCTCGTCTCCGCGCTGCGCCGCGAGTTCGACCTCCCCGTGCATCTGCACACCCACGACACCGCGGGCGGGCAGCTCGCCACCTACCTCGCCGCGATCCAGGCCGGCGCGGACGCCGTCGACGGCGCCGTCGCCTCCATGGCCGGGACGACGTCCCAGCCGTCGCTCTCGGCGATCGTCGCCGCCACCGACCACTCCGCACGCCCCACCGGCCTCGACCTCCAGGCCGTCGGCGACCTGGAGCCGTACTGGGAGAGCGTCCGCAAGGTGTACGCCCCCTTCGAGGCGGGGCTCGCCTCCCCGACCGGGCGGGTCTACCACCACGAGATCCCCGGCGGGCAGCTGTCCAACCTGCGCACCCAGGCCATCGCCCTCGGCCTCGGCGACCGCTTCGAGGAGATCGAGGCGATGTACGCCGCCGCCGACCGTGTCCTCGGCCGCCTCGTGAAGGTCACCCCGTCGTCCAAGGTGGTCGGCGATCTCGCCCTGCACCTCGTCGGCGCCGACGTCGACCCGGCCGCCTTCGAGGCCGATCCCGACCGGTACGACATCCCCGACTCCGTCATCGGCTTCCTCCACGGCGAACTCGGCACCCCGCCCGGCGGCTGGCCCGAGCCGTTCCGCAGCAAGGCGCTGCGCGGGCGGCCCGCGCCCAAGCCGGTGCAGGAGCTGACCGCCGACGACCGCGAGGGCCTCGCCAAGGACCGCCGGGCCACCCTGAACCGGCTGCTGTTCCCCGGCCCGACACGGGACTTCCTCACGCACCGCCAGGCCTTCGGCGACACCGGCGTCCTCGACAGCAAGGACTTCTTCTACGGGCTGCGCCCCGGCAAGGAGTACTCCGTCGACCTGGAGCCCGGTGTGCGGCTGCTGATCGAACTACAGGCCATCGGCGAGGCCGACGAGCGCGGCATGCGCACCGTGATGGCCACCCTCAACGGCCAGCTGCGACCCACCCAGATCCGCGACCGTGCCGCCGCCTCCGACGTGCCCGCCACGGAGAAGGCCGACCGGTCCGACCCCGGCCATGTCGCGGCGCCGTTCGCCGGTGTGGTCACCCTGGCCGTCGGCGAGGGCGACCAGGTCGAGGCGGGCGCCACCGTCGCCACGATCGAGGCGATGAAGATGGAGGCCGCCATCACCGCCCCCAAGGCGGGCACCGTGGCCCGGCTCGCCATCAACCGCATCCAGCAGGTGGAGGGCGGCGACCTGCTCGTCGAACTCGCCTGACAGTGAGGATGTGACGTGGTGACGCCGCTGGTGGGTCTGACCCCTCGCCTGACTGACGTCTCGACTGTCCTGTTTGGGATTTGTCGGCCCGCCGGGCGTCACCACGCACGCGGCCGGA
>NZ_JALLGL010000437.1 GCF_023072675.1 Streptomyces sp. XM83C | reverse complement strand
GGGCGGGACGGGGCGTGGTGGTCGCTTCGGTCGCGGTGGCCGGCAAAGGCGTCCGTGGCGGTGTTCCGCTCGGTCGTCGCCTCCACGGCGGTGGCCGGTGTGGTCTGCGGGATGTCGGCTTCCTTCGTCAGCCGGTCCCAGTCGGTGACGACGGGGGCGAGTTCGCCCGCGAGCCACAGCGGTTGCTGGTCGTGGTGGTGGGGGGAGCGGGCGTCGCCGGCGGCGCCGAACGGCACGATCCAGCGGCTGGCGGTGCGGTCGGCGAGGTCCCAGACGTAGCGGGCGGCGGGGCCGCGGGCGGCGCGGTCGGTGATGCCGGGGACGGCGGAGGCGCACAGCACGCAGTCGTGGTCGCCGGAGAGGGCGGGCGCCTCCTCCGCCGGGTCGGGCAGGGCGCGCCATGCGGCGAGGCGGTGGGTGTCGCCCCACGTGCCGGTCGGGCCGGCGGCGGCGACCTCCTCCATGGCGGCGCGGAGTTCGGCGGCACGGTCGATGCCGTACAACTCATCGGCGCGCAGCAGGTGTTCGAGGGCGAAGCCGATGCGCGGGGTGAGCGCGAGCCAGGGCTGGAAGACGTCGGGGTGTGCGGGCGGTGCGGTGAGCGGGGCGAAGGCGGGGTGGGCGGCGAGGCGCCGTACGAGGGCGGTGCGTACGGCGGCGTAGAGCGCGGCGTCTTCGCTGCCGGCGTCCATGTGGCGGTCCCAGGCGAGCAGCCGTGCCGTCAGTTCCCGCGCGGCCGGGGTGAGTCCGCCGAGGCGGGCCAGATGGTCCAGCAGGGGTGCGCAGGAGGCGAGGTGGGTGTCGGTGTGGACGGCGGCCATGTCGGCCGCCGACCAGGTGCGGCGGGTGTCGAGGAGGGCGCGGATGCGGTCGGCGCGGTGCGGTGGGGCGAACTCGACGCCGAGGGGGGCGGCGGGGCCGCGCTGGTTGGCCATGACGGCGACGCCGTCGGTGAGTCCGGCGCGGGGCGTCTCGTGCCAGCCGGTCCACTCGTGGCCGGGTTCCCACGCGGGCACAGGCCGGACGCGGTTGGCGTGGGCGCGGACGGGCACCCTGCCGGCGACGCGGTGCAGGAGGCCGCCGTCGGTGTCGGCGGCCTGGACGACGTTGACGGGTTCGGCCCACAGGTCGAGGGCGTGGTCGATGTCGGCGACGGTGCGGGCGCGCAGCAGCGGCAGCAGTGCGCCGAAGCCGAGGTCGGCGGTGACGCGGGGCGGGGTGCGCAGGCTGAGCGCGAGCGGGGTGCCGTCGTCGAGGCCTTCGGGGCCGCCGGAGACGACGGGGCCGCGGTCGGTCTCGATGATCTCGATCTCGACGGGGTCCTCGCCGGCGACCTCGATGGTCTCGGTGTGGCGGGCGGCGCGGTGCCAGCGCCCGTCCGGGCCGAGTGCCTCGACGCCGGCGCCGGTGCGGCGCAGCCGCTCGTGGTAGAGGTCCTGGTAGTCGGCCATGGCGTTGGTGATGGCCCAGGCGACGGTGCCGGTGTGGCCGAAGTGGGGGAGGCCGGGGACGCCGGGGACGGCGAGGCCGACGACGTCGAACTCGTCGCAGGCGAGCCGTATCTGCTGGTAGACGCCGGGGTCCTCGATGAACCGGTGCGGGTCGCCGGCGAGGATCGCCTGCCCGGTGGTGGTGCGGTCGCCGGAGAGGAGCCAGCCGTTGCTGCCGGAGGTGCCGGGGCCGTCGGCGGCGAACAGGCCGACCGCGTTGGGCCCCAGGTGCCGTATCGCCTCCTCGCGCCACAGTTTGGCGGGGAACCCGGCGAACAGGATGTGCGTGGACAGCCAGATGCCGAGCGGGGTCCACGGCTCCCAGCGGCCGGGGGCGAGGCCGGTCGCGTCGAACTCGGGGGCGTCGGTGTGCGGGAGGGCGGCGTTGATGCCGTCGGTGTAGGCGCGGACCCAGTCGGCGGTCTCGGGGTCGTCGGCGCGGAGGGCGTCCCAGCAGCGGCGGGCGGTGTCGGCGAGGCGGGCGCGGCGGGCGAAGCGGTCCCAGGGCAGGTGGTCGGGGCCGAGGAAGGCGGCCGTCGTGCCTTGCAGACGGTGCCGTTCGATTTCGAGCTGCCAGGCCCGGTCGCGGGCGGTGACCAGGCCCTGGGCGTGGGCGAGGGAAAGGGCGTCGTCCGCGCGCAGGTGGGGGATGCCCCAGGCGTCGCGGTGGATCTCGATGGTCACCCTGTCCTGCCCCTCTGTGCCGTGATCGTGCTTTAGGTTAGGCTCACCTAAGTTTTCTCGGGATGGTACTGGAACCGCGAAGGAGCGCCATGGGGCAGGGGCACGGTTGGCAGGGAACGGTCCTGAAACTGCTGCGCGCGAAGGACTTCACCCTCACCGTCACCGGCGGCGAGGACGTCACCGCGGACTACCGCCGGCTGCACCTCACCGACGGCGGCATGCTCGCCGCGACCGGCGTCCACCCGACGATGTGGGTCCGGCTGTGGTTCGAACGCGACGGCAAGCCGCACCAGCGGGCCTACACACTCGTCGACCCCGACCCGTCGGCCGGCACGTTCAGCCTGGAGTTCGCCCTCCACGAGGGCGTCGCGAGCGACTGGGCACGGTCCGCGCGGCCCGGCACCACCATCGAGGCGACCGTCCACGGCACCGGCTTCGACTCCCCCGACCCGGCGCCCACGCATCTGATCGCGATCGGCGACCCGGCGTCCCTGCCGGCCGTCAACTCCCTGCTGGACGCGTTCCCCTCCACACCGGCGACGGTGTTCTTCGAGGGCGACCCGGCCGGCCTGCCGCTGCGCACCGACCCGTCCCGGCACGCGATACGGCCGGTGCCGCGCAAGGACGCCGGAGCCCACCTGGTGGCGCAGGTACGCAAGGCCCTGCCGGCGCTGCTCGCCGAGGGCGGCACGGACCCGTACCTCTGGATCGCCTGCGACACCGCCACCACCCGCTCCCTCACGGCGTACGTCCGCAAGGAGCTGGGCTTTCCCAAGCACCGGCTGCACGCGCTGGGGTACTGGCGGGCGGCGAACTGAGGCGCGGGCGGGGGCGGTACAGCGGAGGCCCGGACGGCAGGCGGTACAGCGGAGGCCCGGACGGCAGGCGTACGGCAGCCTGTGGGGTCGCGCACCGGCGCGCGACCCGGCGCCCGGCGCGGGATCATCGACGCATGGACGTCACCCTGCACCTCGCCCAGGATCCCGAGGCCGACGAACTCCTCGGCCGGTCACCGCTCGCCGCGCTGGTCGGCATGCTGCTCGACCAGCAGGTCCCCATGGAGTGGGCGTTCAAGGGGCCCCGCACGATCGCGGATCGCATGGGCGCCGACGATCTCGACGCGCACGACATCGCGGCGCAGGACCCGGAGGCCTTCGCCGCGCTGCTGTCGGAGAAACCGGCCGTGCACCGCTACCCGGGGTCGATGGCCAAGCGGATCCAGCAGCTGTGCCAGTACCTCGTCGAGCACTACGACGGCAACGCCGAACTCGTCTGGAAGGGCGTGGACGACGGCCGTGAACTGCTGCGCCGTCTGGAGGACCTGCCCGGCTTCGGCAAGCAGAAGGCCCAGATCTTCCTCGCGCTGCTCGGCAAGCAGCTCGGCGTCCGCCCCAAGGGCTGGCGCGAGGCCGCCGGCGCGTACGGCGAGAGCGGCTCCCACCGCTCCGTCGCCGACATCACGGGACCGGAGTCGCTGACCAAAGTGCGGGCGTACAAGCAGGAGATGAAGGCGGCGGCGAAGGCGGCCAAGGCCAAGGCGGAGAAGGCGTAGCGAGCGGGAGGCACACAGCGCACAGCGGGGAGGCACTCAGGGGCCAGGGGCCAAGGCCCCAGAGCACAGGGCACGGCGCACCCCGCCC
>NZ_JALLGL010000436.1 GCF_023072675.1 Streptomyces sp. XM83C | reverse complement strand
GCGTCGTACGCGACCCGGCCACCGGTGATCTGAAGGTCGTCGACGTGACGCCGGACAACGAGGCCGACGTCCTCGTCCACGACGCGCACGCCGCGTCGCCCACCACGGCCTTCGCCCTGTCGCGGCTGGCCGATCCGGACACGCTGCACCAGACGCCGATCGGTGTCCTGCGCGATGTGGAGCGGCCCGTCTACGACACGCTGATGTCCGACCAGCTCGACGCCGCCGTCGAGCAGAAGGGCAAGGGCGATCTCGCCGCCCTGCTCGCCGGCGGGGACACCTGGACCGTGGTCGGCTGACGGGGCACCACCACCGACAGCCCCGCCGCCGTCCCGTCGGCGGTTCCGCCGTCACGAGGCCCGGGTCGCGTCCGCCGCGGCCCGGGCCTCGTCGTAGGCGTGGCGGGCGCGCTCCACGTCCGCCATCCGCTCCTGCGTCCACAGCGCCAGCCCGCGCACCTGCTCCGCCGCCTCGCGGCCCAGGTCGGTCAGGGAGTACTCGACGTGCGGCGGGATCACCGGCCGGGCCTCGCGGTGGACGAGACCGTCCCGCTGGAGGGTCTGGAGTGTCTGGGTGAGCATCTTCTCGCTGACGTTCCGGCCTATCCGGCCGACCTCCCGGCGCAGCTCGCTGAACCGGTACGGCCGATCCAGCAGCGCGATGAGGACGAGGACGCCCCAGCGGCTGGTGACGTGCTCCAGCACCAGACGGTAGGGGCACATCGCCTCTTCGGGCGCGGTCCGCGCGACGCTCGCACCCCGAGCGCCCCGTGCGTTCTGTGCGCCCGGAGCGCTCCGTGCACCCCGTGCGCTCCGGCCGCCCTGACTGCCCCGGACGCTCATATCACTTACCGACATGCCAGTACCTTACTTCAAAGTGGGTACTTTCGTTCAGTTAGCGCACCTCCTAGGGTCAGTGGCAGTTCGAGAGACCCGTACACCGATCCAGGGAGACCGCACCATGAGCATCGTCGTCACCGGCGCCACCGGAAAACTCGGCCGCCTCGTCGTGGGGGAACTGCTCCGGAAGGTCCCGGCGGAGCAGATCAACGCCGTGGTCCGTGACCGGGCGAAGGCCGCCGACCTCGCCGAACGCGGTGTCCGGCTCGCCGTCGCCGACTACAACGCGCCCGACACCTTCGACGGGCTCTTCGCGGCCGGCGACAAGGTGCTGCTGATCTCCGGAAACGAGTTCGACAAGGGCCGCCCGCAGCAGCACAGGGTCGTCATCGACGCGGCGAAGGCGGCCGGTGTGGCGCTGCTCGCCTACACCAGCGCCCCCGGCTCGCTCACCGCTGCGCTCGCCGACGACCACCGTGCCACCGAGGAGATTTTGCTCGGCTCGGGCGTGCCGTACGTGCTGCTGCGCAACGGCTGGTACCACGAGAACTACACCGAGAACCTCGCCCCGGTCCTCGCCCATGACGCCGTCGTGGCCGCCGCCGGCGAGGGCCGCGTCTCCAGCGCCTCGCGCGCCGACTACGCCGCTGCGGCAGCCGCCGTACTGACGGGCGAGGGGCACGAGAACAAGACGTACGAGCTGGGCGGCGACGAGGCGTGGAGCTTCGCCGAGTACGCGGCCGAGCTGAGCCGGCAGACCGGCCGGAAGATCACCTACAACCCCGTCTCCGAGGAGGAGATGACCGGCATCCTCGCCGGCGCCGGGCTGCCGGGACCGCTCGCGGCGATCCTCGCCGGGGTCGACACCTCCATCTCGCGGGGCGAGCTGGTCGTCACCTCCGGCGACCTGTCCCGGCTGGCCGGCCGGCCCACCACACCGCTCGCGGACGCGATCGCCGCCGGGCTGAAGGAGCAGCAGGACTGAAGCAGCGGCAGGGCTGAGGGAGCGGCAGGGCTCAAGCGGCGGTGCGGCTGAAGGAGCAGTAGGGCTCAAGCGGCGGCGCGGCTGAAGGAGCGGCAGGGCTCAAGCGGCGGCGCGGCTGAAGGAGCGGCAGCGCTGAGGCCTCCGACGCCCGGGAGACGGCCCGCTCTCACCATCCGTCACTGTCATGACCGTATGGCGATACGGGCATGACAGCGAGGGGTGTGCGGCGTTACCTTCGTGCGGGACGACACGCGAAGGAGGGCCCGTGGCCGACACGTCGAAGGGTGAGCAGCGGATAGGTCTGCTGAACGGCTTCGCGGCATATGGGATGTGGGGGCTGTTCCCCCTGTTCTTCCCTCTGCTGGAGCCTGCGGGCGCGGGCGAGGTGCTGGCCCACCGGATGATGTGGTCCTTCGTCGTGGTGGCCGTCGTACTGCTCGTCGTACGACGCTGGAAGTGGGCCGGTGAGCTGCTGCGCCAGCCGCGCCGCCTCGCCCTCGTCGCGGTCGCGGCGGGCGTCATCAGCGTCAACTGGGGCGTGTACATCTGGGCCGTGAACAGCGGCCATGTCGTCGAGGCGTCCCTCGGCTACTTCATCAACCCGCTCGTCACGATCGCGATGGGTGTGCTGCTGTTGAAGGAGCGGCTGCGGCCCGCGCAGTGGGCGGCCGTCGGCGTCGGCCTGGCCGCGGTCGTCGTCCTCACCGTCGGCTACGGCCGTCCCCCGTGGATCTCCCTGCTGCTCGCCTTCTCCTTCGCCACGTACGGCCTGATGAAGAAGAAGGTGAACCTCGGCGGCGTGGAGTCGCTGGCCGCGGAGACCGCCATCCAGTTCCTGCCCGCGCTCGGCTATCTGCTGTGGCTGACCGCGCACGGCCAGTCCACGTTCACCAGCGAGGGCCCCGGCCACACCGCCCTGCTCGCCACGACCGGCGTGGTGACCGCGCTGCCGCTGGTCTGCTTCGGCGCGGCGGCGATCCGCGTGCCCCTGTCGACGCTGGGGCTGTTGCAGTACCTCGCGCCGGTCTTCCAGTTCCTGTGCGGCATCCTCTACTTCCACGAGGAGATGCCGGCCGAGCGCTGGGCGGGCTTCGGGCTGGTCTGGCTGGCCCTGATCGTCCTGACCGCCGACAGCCTCCGCACCGCCCGCCGCACCGCCCGTCGCACGGCCCGCCTCAGCGCGACGCCGGAGGCGGAGGCGGTGTCGGTTCCGGGGACGGCATCGGCTGCGGAGGCGCCCTCCGCGGCCGAAACGGTTCCCGCGGCCGAGGCGGCTCCCGAGCCGACGGCGGCGCCCCGCGTGCAGGCCTGAACCGATCCGCCCGGCCTGATCGGGTCGTCCCCGGCGTTTCCGTTGACCACGGCCCGCGCGGCGACTTGAGTGGGCGCATGAGTGAGACGCCTGCTCCCCTGCACTGGAAGCTCGTCATCGACGCGAACGACCCGCACACCCAGGCCGACTTCTGGGCCGCCGCCCTGCACTACGAGGTCGAGGACAACAGCGCCCTCGTCGAACGGCTGCTGGGCCTCGGCGCGCTGCCGGGCGCGGCCACCGTGGAGCACCACGGCCGCCCCGCCTTCCGGGACCTCATCGCCGTACGGCACCCGAACGACCCGTACGACCCGGACAGCGGCACCGGGCTGGGGCGGCGGGTGCTGTTCCAGCGGGTTCCGGAGACCAAGTCCGGCAAGAACCGGCTCCACCTCGACCTGCACCCCGGGGCCGACCGGCGGGACAGCGAGGTGGAACGGCTGACGGGGCTCGGCGCGACGGTGGTGCGCCGCGTGAAGGAACCCTCAGGTGAGTGGGTCGTCATGGCCGACCCCGAGGGCAACGAGTTCTGCGTGCACTGAGCCGCAGGGCGCGTGAGCGGCCCGCCCCGGGATGCTCCTATGGCTGTCAAGCCGCTGGAGCCAGGTCGGTTTGAGTGATTCGTTCGGTCGGTGTGCTGGTCAGGGCCCGGTAGACCTCGCGGGCCACGAAGCGTTTGAGGCAGCGCATGATGT
>NZ_JALLGL010000435.1 GCF_023072675.1 Streptomyces sp. XM83C | reverse complement strand
GCCTGGCTGACGTGGCGGAAGGCTTCGGGGGCGTGGCGGATGTCCCAGGCGGTCAGCGGGAGCGGGGTGAGCACCCCCGCCTCGAACAGCCGCATCAGCTCACCGAACATGGCCTGGAGGTGCTCCGGTTCCATGCTCTGGAGATCGAACGCCCGGTAGTCGACGCCCGGGTGACGGTCCGCCACCTTCTTCGGGTCGCGGATGTCGGTCTTGCCCATCTCCACGAACCGTCCGCCGCTGTCGCCGAGGGCGCGCAGTGAGGCATCGACGAACTCACCGGCGAGGGAGTCCAGCACGACGTCCACGCCCTTGCCGCCGGTGACGTCGAGGATGTGCTTCTCGAAGTCGAGGTCGCGGGAGGAGGCGATGTGCGTGTCGTCGAAGCCCATCGCGCGCAGCGTCGGCCACTTGGGCCGGCTGGCGGTGGCGTACACCTCGGCGCCGAGGTGGCGGGCGAGCTGCACGGCGGCCATGCCGACACCGCCGGTCGCGGCGTGGATGAGGACGGTCTCGCCGGCCTTCAGCCCGGCCAGCTCCACCAGCGCGTGGTACGCGGTGAGGAACACCGCCGGCACGGACGCGGCCTGCGCGAACGTCCACCTGTCCGGGATGCGGGCGAGAGTGCGGGAGTCCGCCACCGCGACCGGGCCGTAGGCGCCGGCCTGCTGCACGAGGCCCATGACCCGGTCGCCCACCGCGAAGCCGGTGACACCGGGGCCGGTCTCCAGCACGACACCGGCCGCTTCACCGCCCAGTCCCGTCAGCCCCGGCACCAGACCGAGGGCGACGACGACATCGCGGAAGTTCAGGCCGGCCGCGCGGATGCCGACCCGTATCTCGCCCTCCGCGAGCGGACGCAGCGCCTCCTCGTGGGGCACCAGCGCCAGCCCGTCCAGGGTGCCGTCACCGCCGGTCTCCAGCCGCCACGCAGGCGCCTCGGGCACGGGCAGCTCACGGCGTACGGCACGGCGCAGCCGGGCGACCAGCGCCCTGCCGTCGCGTACGGCGAGCTGCGGCTCCTCGGCGGCGAGCGCCGCCGCCAGGGCACGCGCCCCGCCCTCGGAGCCGTCGATGTCGATCAGCGTGAACCGGCCGGGGTTCTCGGCCTGCGCCGTACGGACCAGACCCCACACGGCGGCCTGCGCCACATCGGCGTCCTCCCCCGGCCCGGCGGGCACCGCGCCTCGGGTGACCAGCACCAGCCGGGCGTCGGCCACGGCGTCGGAGGCGAGCCAGTCCTGCACCAGGGCGAGCGTCCGGGCGACGGTGTCCTCCGCGTCGCTGCCCTCGGGCACGGGGACGACGGCGAAGTCGCAGCCGCCGGCGGTGACCGTCGCCGCCGAGCACTCCGTCACCACGGCACCCAGCGCGGCCAGTTCGGCGGGCAGCGGGTCCAGACCCGGCGCCACCGCCCAGCGGCCCTCGGCACGCGGCGCGGACCCGGTGCGCAGCTCCGTCCAGTCGACCGTGTACAGGTGCTGCCGTGCCGGGCCGTCCGCGCGCGGCGCGGCGGACGCGTCCCGCAGGGCGAGCGAGTCCACGGTGACGACGGGCGCGCCCGTGCTGTCCGCCGCGAGCAGGGCGACCTCCTCGGCGCCGGTGCGCCGGATCCGCAGCCGCAGCAGGGCCGCGCCGGAGGCGTGCAGCCGCATCCCGGACCAGGCGAACGGCAGCTTCGTCGCGGGCCTGCCGTCCTCGCCGGGGAACCAGTCCCCGGCGAGCATGCCGTGCAGGGCGGCGTCCAGGAGAGCCGGGTGGAGCCCGAACCGGTCGGTGTGGCCGCGCACGCTGTCGGGCAGCGCCGCCTCCGCGTACAGGTCGTCGCCGGCCTGCCACACGGCGCGCAGGCCGCGGAAGGCGGGCCCGTACCCGTACCCGGCGGTGCCGAGCCGCTCGTACAGGCCGTCCACCGGCACCGGGCGGGCCCCGGAGGGCGGCCAGACCACCAGGTCGTCGCCCGTGTCGGCGGGCTCGGCGTCCTCGGCGAGGACACCGACGGCGTGGCAGGTCCACTCCTGGCCCGGGTCGCGTTCGGGGCAGGACGACACGGTGAGGGCGCGCCGGCCCCGTTCGTCGGCCTCGTCCACCCACACCTGTAGGCGGACCGGTGCGTCCGGTGCGAGCGCCAGCGGCGCCTGAAGGGTCAGTTCGGCCACGGTGGCGCAGCCGACCTGGTCGGCGGCGCGTACGGCCAGCTCCGCGAAGGCGGTGCCGGGCAGCAGGACGGTGCCGTCGACGGCGTGGTCGGCGAGCCACGGGTGCGTGGCGAGGGACAGCCGCCCGGTGAGCAGCCAGCGGTCGCCGCCCGCGACCGGCACGGCCGCGCCGAGCAGTCCGTGCCCGGTGCCGTCCAGGCCGGCGCCGGTGACGTCGGCGGCGCCCTGCGCGTTCTGGTCGAGCCAGTAGCTGCGCCGCTGGAAGGCGTACGTGGGCAGCGGGACGCGGCGTCCGCCGCCCCCGGCGTGCACGGCGGCCCAGTCGACGGGCACCCCGGTCACGAAGGCCTCGCCGAGGGCGGTCAGCATCCGCGCCCAGTCGCCCTGGCCGCGTCGCAGCGTGGTGAGGACGGCGGCGTCGGCGCCTGCGTCCTCCACGGTCTGGGACAGCCCGACGGCGGCGACGGGGTGCGGGCTGACCTCGATGAACGCGTCGTGCCGTGCGGCCAGCGCGGTCCGTACGGCGGCCTCGAACCGCACCGGCATGCGCAGGTTGCGGTACCAGTAGGCCCCGTCCGTCTCGGTGACCGTGTCGGGTTCGCCGGTGACGGCGGAGTACAACGGCACCCGGCCCGGCCTCGGGGTGATGCCGTCCAGGAGTCCGGCGAGCGTTTCCCGCAGCCGCTCCACGTGGTGGGAGTGGGAGGCGTAGTCGACGGGGATACGGCGGGCCTCGACGCCGCGTTCCGCGCACCCGGCGAGGAACTCCTCCAGTGCCTCCGCGTCGCCGCTGACGACGACGAGGCGGGGCCCGTTGACGGCGGCCACGTCCAGCCGGCCGGCCCACTCGGCGAGCAGCGGCCGTACGTCCGTCTCGGGCAGCGGCACCGACACCATCCCGCCGAGCCCCGACAGCTCGGTCAGGGCGCGGGCGCGCAGCGCGACGACCGCGGCGGCCTGCTCCAGGGTGAGGACGCCCGCGACGTGCGCGGCGGCGATCTCGCCCTGGGAGTGGCCGATCACGGCGGCCGGGGTGACCCCCGCCGACTCCCACACCCGGGCCAGCGACACCATCATCGCGAACGACGCCGGCTGCACCACGTCGACCCGGTCCAGCAGCCCCGACTCGGGCCCGGCGCGCAGCACATCGGTCAGCGACCAGTCGACGTACGGGGCGAGCGCCCGCTCGCAGTCGGCGATCGCCTCCGCGAACACCGGCGAGGAGTCGAGCAGTCCGGCTCCCATGCCCGCCCACTGGGCACCCTGCCCGGGGAAGACGAACACCGGCCGGGTACGGCCGCGGCCCGTGCCGTGGACCACCCGCGCGCTGTCCGCGCCCTCGGCGAGCGCCTCCAGCCCGGCGAGCAGCTCGCCGGCGGAGGAGCCGACGACCACCGCGCGATGGTCGAACGCGGTCCGTGCGGCCAGGGACACCGCCACGTCCACCGGGTCGGCGCCGGGCAGCGCCGCGTGCAGCCGGGCGGCCTGCCCGGCGAGGGCGTCCGTACCGCGCGCGGTCACCGGCCAGGCGACGGCGGGCAGCGGCCGTACGTCGGACGGGACGGCCTCCTGGGCCTGCGGGGCTTGTTCGAGGATGATGTGGGCGTTGGTGCCGCTGATGCCGAAGGAGGAGACGGCGGCGCGGCGGGGGCGGCCGGTGTCGGGCCATTCCTGGGCCGTGGCGAGGGG
>NZ_JALLGL010000434.1 GCF_023072675.1 Streptomyces sp. XM83C | reverse complement strand
ATGCCGGGAGGCAGCCCCGGCCCCCGTACCGGTGTGGAGGCCGGGGCCGGGGCTGCCTCCCGGCATCGCGTCCGTCCCCCCGCTCACCCGCCCTTGATCCGCTCGGCGGCCGCGAACAGGGCCACCGCCAGCACGATCAGCGTCACGCTCGCGTACACCTCGTACCCGTCGAGGACGTCCCAGCGCTGCACGAGGCCGAGATGCCAGTCGGTGAACTCGTGCAGCAGCCCCAGCACGCCCTGCACCAGGGCCAGGAATCCGGCGAACTCCATCAGCTCCTTCATGCCCTCGACTCTCGCCCCGCGCCGACCCCGGGCACATCGGCCTCGGGGCGAGCCGTGCCCGACGGAGGTCCACCGTCGTGGGCCTCCCCGTCGACCGAAGTCGACACCGCCGCGACTTCGGTCGACGCTGCGGCTCACGAGCGGGCCGTACCGGCCGGAGCTGCGTAGATTGGCCGATTGTGATGGACGACGGTACGGCGACGGCGCCGGTGCTCTCCGGGCGACGCTGGTGGCTGCCCTCCGCGCTGGCCCACGAACTCGACCCGGACGCGGGGCGTGGCCGGCGGCCCCGGCGCACGGCACGCGACTGGGTGGTGGACTTCGCCTGCTTCTTCGCGGCCGTGGTCGTGGGCGTGGCCGCCTCGGACACGCTCCACGGCGACGCGCGCGTCCCCGACGGTCTCGTCGTCGCCGACCAGGTGCTGGGTGCCCTCGCCTGCGGCGCGGTGTGGCTGCGCCGCCGTCACCCGGTGGCCGTCGCCGTCGCCCTGTCCGTGGTGGGCCTGGTCTCGGAGACGGCGGGCGGCGCCGAGATGATCGCGCTGTTCACGCTCGCCGTGCACCGGCCGTTCCGATACGTCGCCTGGGTCGGCGGAGCGCAGCTCGCCGTGCTCCCGCTGTACTACTGGCTGCGGCCCGACCCGGAGCTGCCGTTCCTCGTCTCCGTCACCTTCGTCGCCGTGCTGACCGTCGCCGTCATCGGCTGGGGCATGTTCGTGCGCTCCAAGCGGCAGCTGCTGCTCAGCCTGCGCGACCGTGCCCGACGGGCCGAGACGGAGGCGCGGCTGCGCGCCGAGCAGGCCCAGCGGCTCGCCCGCGAGGACATCGCCCGCGAGATGCACGACGTCCTCGCGCACCGGCTGACCCTGCTCAGCGTGCACGCGGGCGCCCTGGAGTTCCGGCCCGACGCGCCCCGCGACGAGATCGCCCGCGCGGCCGGAGTGATCCGGGAGAGCGCCCACGAAGCCCTTCAGGACCTGCGGGAGATCATCGGCGTACTGCGCGCGGGCGACCGCGACGACGCGGGCAGGCCGCAGCCGACGCTCGCCTCGCTGGACGCGCTGGTCGCCGAGTCCGGCGAGGCGGGGACGAAGGTCACCCTCGACCGGCACGTCACCGACCCGGACACCGTCCCCGCCTCCGTCGGCCGCACCGCGTACCGCATCGTCCAGGAGGCCCTCACCAACGCCCGCAAGCACGCCCCGGGCGCCCCGGTCACCGTGTCCGTCACCGGCGCGCCCGGCGACGGCCTGTCCGTCACGGTCCGCAACCCGGAGCCCGAGCGGCCCGCACCGCCCGTGCCCGGCTCCGGGCAGGGCCTGATCGGCCTCACCGAACGCGCCGGCCTGGCCGGTGGCCGGCTGGAGCACGGGCCGAGCGGGGACGGCGGGTTCGAGGTGCGGGCCTGGCTGCCGTGGGCGCCGACACCGTGAGCGCACCCGGCCCGGCCGGCATGGTTGGCTGAACCCCATGACCGACGCGATCAGAGTGCTCCTCGTCGACGACGATCCGCTGGTGCGGGCTGGGCTGTCGCTGATGATGGGCGGCGCCGACGACATCCGCGTCGTCGGCGAGGCCGGAGACGGCGACCGGGCCGTGACACTCGTCGACCGCACCCGGCCCGACGTCGTCCTGATGGACATCCGTATGCCGGGCGTCGACGGGCTCACCGCCACCGAGCGGCTGCGCGCCCGGCCCGACGCACCGCAGGTCGTCGTCCTCACCACCTTCCACGCCGACGAGCAGGTGCTGCGCGCCCTGCGCGCGGGCGCCGCCGGGTTCGTGCTGAAGGACACCCCGCCCGCCGAGATCGTGGACGCGGTCCGCAAGGTCGCGGCCGGCGATCCGGTGCTGTCGCCCACGGTGACACGGCAGTTGATGGCGCACGCCGCCGGCACCGCCGCCGACACACGGCGCACGCGCGCGTGCGAGCGACTCGCCCTCCTCAACGACCGGGAACGCGAGGTCGCCGTGGCCGTCGGCCGGGGCCTGTCCAACGCGGAGATCGCGGCGACCCTGTTCATGAGCGTCGCCACCGTCAAGGCGCACGTCTCGCGCGTCCTCGCCAAACTCGGCCTCAACAACCGCGTGCAGATCGCCCTCCTCGCCTACGACGCCGGGCTGACCGAGGAAGATCATGGCGACGGGCACTGAACGGGCACCCCGCACGTTGGACGGGGCGACGGTGAAGCCGCCGGCAGGGGGAGGACGCATGAGCGAAGTGACCGAAGTGATCGACCTGGGGGAGTACGGCGACGCGTTCCGCACCGACCCCCACCCGTTCTACGCCGAGTTGCGCGCCCGCGGCCCCGTGCACCGGGTCCGGCCGCCGGGAGCCGACCCGGACCACGAGACCTGGCTGGTCGTCGGGTACGAGGAGGCGCGCGCCGCGCTCGCCGACCCACGGCTGGCGAAGGACCCGTCGAAACTCGACATGACGTTCCTCGACGAGGAACAGATCGGCAAGTATCTGCTCAGCGTCGACCCGCCGGACCACACCCGGCTGCGGTCCCTGGTCTCCCGCGCCTTCACCATGCGCCGCGTGGAACTGCTCAGGCCGCGCATCCAGGAGATCACCGACGACCTGCTCGATGCGATGCTGCCGCGGGGCCGCGCCGACCTGCTGGAGTCGTTCGCCTTCCCGCTGCCCATCACCGTCATCTGCGAACTGCTCGGCGTCCCCGAGATGGACCGCGCCGAGTTCCGCAAGATCTCCACCGAGGTGGTCGCACCCGCCGGCCCGGACAGCGAGTACGACGCGGTCGTCGCGCTCGCCGCGTATCTCACCGAGCTGATCGAGGACAAGCGGTGCGCCCCCGGTGACGACCTGCTCAGCGACCTGATCCGCACCACCGCCGAGGACGGCGACCGCCTCTCGCCCGGCGAACTGCGCGGCATGGCCTACCTGTTGCTGATCGCGGGGCACGAGACCACCGTCAATCTCATCGCCAACGGCGTGCACGCCCTGCTCACCCACCCCGACCAACTCGCCGCGCTGCGCGCCGACATGAGCCTGATCGACGGGGCCGTCGAGGAGATGCTGCGCTGGGAGGGCCCGGTGGAGGCCGCCACCTTCCGCTTCGCCGCCGAGCCGCTGGAGATCGGCGGAGTGCGGATCGAGCAGGGCCAGACCGTGCTGGTCGGCCTCACCGCGGCCGACCGCGACCCCGCCCGCTACCCCGAGCCCGACCGCTTCGACATCCGGCGCGACCCGCGCGGCCACGTCGCCTTCGGCCACGGCATCCATTACTGCCTGGGCGCCCCGCTGGCCCGGCTGGAGGGCCGTACGGCGATACGCACCCTGCTGGAGCGCGCCCCCGGCCTCGCCCTCGACGGCCCGCCCGGCCCCTGGCTGCCGGGCATGCTGATCCGTGGCATGCGCAGCCTGCCGGTGCGCTGGTAGGAGCCGGCCCGAGGGCCGGGGGCGACGCCGGGCCGGCGTGCCACCGCGCCGGGGCGATGCCTGGCCCGGGGTGCCTCGCGATGCCGGGTCGGCGCGCCCCGCGATGCCGCGCCGGCGTGCCCCGCGATGCCGCGTCGGGGCGACGCCGCGCGGGGGGTGCCACCCGCGCCGGGCGCCCGCCCGACATGCCCCGAGGGG
>NZ_JALLGL010000433.1 GCF_023072675.1 Streptomyces sp. XM83C | reverse complement strand
TCGCTGATGGCCGTGGACCGGTCGGTACGGGTCGCCGAGGGCGCGCCCGACTCGCAGCGCCGGGTCCTCGTCGCGCAGGGCCTGCTGGACGAGCTGGCCCGCACCCCGTCGCCCTCGGCCGCCGCCGAGTCGGAGAAGGTGCACACGATCTGCGCGAGGGCGTAGGAGGTGAGCGCGTCGGGGGAGACATTGAGCCGGAGCGCGTCGTCGGGATCGCCCCGCCGGGGCCCCTCGACGGTCATGCCGCCGCGCACATCGGTCGTGTACCCGGCCTCCTTCTCCGCGGGCGACGGGGTGCGGGCCAGCTCGTCCAGCAGGCCCTGCGCGACGAGGACCCGGCGCTGCGAGTCGGGCGCGCCCTCGGCGACCCGTACCGACCGGTCCACGGCCATCAGCGACGAACCGCACAGCAGGAACACCTGCACCGGCACACCCCGCGTCGACTGCGTGGAGATCTCCGGTTCGGTGAGCGTGCAGCGCACCCGGGAGGGCGCGGCCCCGAAGTCGGTGGGGACCTCCGTGGCGCGGATACCGCACCCGGCCAGCACCACGCCCAGCAGGAAAGGCGCGAGCAGGCGTCTGACGGTCACTTGGCTTCCCCCTCGGATGTCTCCCCCTCGGATGTCTCCCCCTCGGATGTCTCCCCCTCGTCGGGCTTCCGCGTCAGCTCGGACGCGTCCCGAGGCAGCCGCAGCGTGAACACCGCGCCGCCCTCGGGCGAGTTGGCGGCGGTGATCTCGCCGCCGTGGATGTGCGCGTTCTCCAGGGCGATGGACAGGCCGAGGCCGCTGCCCTCGGAGCGGGGGCGAGAGGCGCTCGCCTTGTAGAAGCGGTCGAAGACATGCGGCAGGACGTCCTCGGGGATGCCCGGCCCGTGGTCACGGACCGCGATGACCACCGAGTCGTCCGACGCGCGCACCGACACCCGTACCGGCGATCCGCCGTGCTTGAGCGCGTTGCCGATCAGGTTGGCGAGTATGACGTCCAGGCGGCGCGGGTCGAGCCGGGCGGTGATGCCGCGTTCGGCGTCCAGTTCGACGGCGTCCAGCCAGGCACGCGCGTCGATGCAGGCGGTGATCTGGTCGGCGACGTCGACGTCGTCCAGGACGAGACGGGCGGTGCCCGCGTCGAAGCGGGTGACCTCCATCAGGTTCTCGACGAGGTCGTTGAGCCGTCGCGTCTCGCTGACGACGAGCCGTACCGCCGGCTCGATCATCGGGTCGATGCCGCCCGCCTCGGAGTCCAGCTCCTCCTCCAGCACCTCCGTCACCGCCGTGATCGCGGTGAGCGGCGTACGCAGCTCATGGCTCATGTCGGCCACGAAGCGGCGGGAGGCCTCGTCGCGGGCCGCCATCTCCGCGACCCGTTTCTCCAGAGCCTCGGCGGCGTTGTTGAACGTCCGTGACAGGTCGGCGAGTTCATCGGTGCCGGACACCCGCAGCCGCGTGTCCAGCTTGCCCTCGCCGAGGCGGCGCGCGGCGACACCGAGCCGGTGCACCGGCTTCAGCACGGTCGTCGCGGCGGCCTGCGCGAGCAGCGCGGCACCGATCAGCGCCAGAGCGGTGGCGATGCCCAGCGACCAGGCGAGCGAGTTGAGGTCCTTCGCCTCCGGCGCCAGCGACTTGCGCATGTAGCCGGTGGGACCGCCACCGATCACCTTCGTCCCGGCCACCAGATACGGGGTGCCGTCGTCCACGACCCGCTGCCAGTACAGGTGGTACGGCGACTTGTTCGCGGACGTGACCTTCTGCCGCCGGTTCACCGCGTCGCGCAGCGAGTCCGGCACGTCCCGCAGCGAGAAGCCGTTCAGGCCGCCCGAGTTGGCGTACACCGTCTTGCCGTTCGCGTCCTGCGCGACGAGCAGCACACTGAAACGCTGGCCGCTGCCGGCCATCTGACCGGCGGTGTGCTGAAGCTCGTCCTGGGTGGGACGGCGGGGCAGCGCGCCCGCCCGGTTCTGCATCTCCTGCTGGAAGTCCCGCAGCACCGCGTCCTGGGTGCGGGTGAGCACGGCCTCCCGGTTCAGCCAGTAGGCGATCCCCGAAGCCGACACCGCGGCCGTCAACGCGACCAGCCCGAACACCACGACCAGCCGCAGACGCAGGCTGGTGAAGCGCAGGCGTGACAGAACTCCCTTGCGATCCGCGGCCCAGCCGCGGAAACCCCCTTGCTGTGTCGTCACTGAGGCGGATCCAGGCGGTAGCCGACACCACGGACGGTACGGATCAGCGTCGGGGACGACGGGACGTCCTCCACCTTGGCGCGCAGCCGCTGGACACAGGCGTCCACCAGCCGCGAGTCACCGAGGTAGTCGTGCTCCCACACCAGACGCAGCAGCTGCTGCCGGGACAGGGCCTGCCCGGGCCGCCGGCTCAGCTCCAGCAGCAGCCGCAGCTCGGTCGGCGTGAGCTGTAGATCCTGCCCGTTCTTCGTCACCGTCATCGCGGCCCGGTCGATGACCAGGCTGCCGAAGGCCGCCGCGTCGTTCGACTCGCGTTCGCCGCGCCGCAGCACGGCACGGATACGGGCGTCGAGCACCCGCCCCTGCACCGGTTTCACGACATAGTCGTCGGCGCCGGACTCCAGCCCGACCACCACGTCGATGTCGTCGCTGCGCGCGGTCAGCAGAATGATCGGCAGCTGGTCGGTGCGCCGGATACGGCGGCACACCTCGAAGCCGTCGATGCCGGGCAGCATCACGTCCAGCACGATCAGGTCCGGCCGCTGCTCACGCAGCAGCTTCAGACCGTCCTCACCGCTGGCAGCGGTCGCCACACGGTGTCCCTGGCGCGTCAGTGAGAGCTCCAGGGCCGTTCGGATGGCGTCGTCGTCCTCGATCAGCAACAGGGAAGGCACGCGCTCATTCTGGCCCATGGAGGGGCCGCTGTTCGACCTGTGGGCCGTACGGGTGCGCCGTACAGCACCCCACGACGGTGTTCGATCTTGGGATACGGCCTCCCGGACCCCTGTGACAGGTCTGTGACAGTCGGCGGACACGGCGATGAAGTCGCCCCGGCAAGCTTTTCGGCACAGGCAACACAGCAAGCAGACCACGGAAGTCCACGACGGGAGGCGCGTGATGAATACGCTGCAGAGCACCAGCACCAGCGCTGTGGCCACGCGTCTGCACGACATCTGCGCACACCGGGGTCCAGAGAAGTCCGGTGCCGTGAGCGGGCGGGGGTGCGCTCGCGGCACCGGGCGTCAGCACACCGCGATCATGACGGTGGTCGACGCACACACGGGGGACACACACGGGGGAAGCGCGTACAGGGAGGGCTCGGGGGAGCGGAAGTCCCTGTCGGAGGCGGAGTTCACCGCCTACGTGCAGGAGCGCCGCGCCTCCCTGTACGCCACCGCCTACCACCTGACCGGCGACCGCTTCGAGGCTGAGGACCTGTTGCAGAGCGCGCTGTTCTCGACGTACCGGGCGTGGGACCGGATCAGCGACAAGGCCGCGGTCGGCGGCTATCTCCGCCGCACCATGACGAACCTGCACATCAGCGCGTGGCGCCGCCGCAAGCTGAACGAGTACCCGACCGAGGAACTGCCGGAGACGCCCGGCGACACGGACGCGATGCGCGGCACCGAACTGCGCGCGGTCCTGTGGCAGGCGCTCGCCCGGCTGCCGGAACTCCAGCGGACGATGCTGGTCCTGCGCTACTACGAGGGCCGCACCGACCCGGAGATCGCCGACATCCTCGACATCAGTGTCGGCACGGTGAAGTCCAGCATCTGGCGGTCGCTGCGCCGCCTGCGCGAGGACGAGGTCCTCAGCTTCGGCCGTGACGAGGAAGACGCCTTCGGCGAGCTTGTCGCCTGAGGGTGACGGGGGGGAAGGGGGCTGCGTCGTATACAAATCTCCGAGCACACGAGACTACGCTGCATCTC
>NZ_JALLGL010000432.1 GCF_023072675.1 Streptomyces sp. XM83C | reverse complement strand
ACGCAGACCGGGGCGACCGACGGGAGCAGGGGGCTCGGGGAGACCGGGAAGACCGTGAAGCCCGGCGGGGCCGGGTGGCGGCGGCCGGTGCTCGCAGGCGGGTACGCCGCGCTCGCCACCATGGCCTCGCCGGTCGCCGGACTGTTCCTGGCCGTGGTCGGCGGCGGCTTCCTCCTGGCGCGCGACCGGGCGCGGGCGCTCGCCCTGCTCGTACCGCCCGCAGCGGTGGTCGGCGCGACCACCCTGCTCTTCCCGTTCTCCGGGGAGCAGCCGATGCCGCTCTCGCGGGTCTGGCCGCCGGTCCTGCTCGGGCTTGCGGTGACCGTGCTGGCGCCGCGCGGCTGGCGGGCGGCCAGGGCGTGCGGCGCGGTGTACGCGGCGGTGACGGTCGCCGTGCACCTGGTCCCCTCCCCCATCGGCACGAACGTCGAACGGTTCGCCGAGCTGTTCGCCCCGGCCGCACTGCTGGCCGCGCTGCTCGCCACATGGCCCTCGGGTGCCTCACGAGCTGCGGGCGCCTCACGGGCCGCCGCAGGCTCACGGACCCCGGCCGGATCACGCACGGTCGTGGACCGGCTGAGGCGGCCCGTCAGCGGGCTGCTCGCCGTCGCACTCGTGTACTCCGTCTGCTGGGTCGGCAAGAAGACCGCCGACGACCTGCGTGTCTACACCGCCGTCCCGGCGTGGGCCGCCGACACCGGGCCCGTCGTCAGCGCGCTGCGGGGACTGGGCGCCGACCACGCGCGCGTGGAGGCCGTACCGGCCCGCGACCACCGCGAGGCCGTCGCCCTGGCCCCGTACGTCCAGCTGGCCCGCGGCTGGAACCGGCAGCTGGACGTGGAGCGTGCCCGCCTCTTCTACGACGGCACCTTCTCCGCCGCCACCTATCGCGCCTGGCTGGACCGGTGGGCGGTCGGCTTCGTCGTACTGCCGTCGGGCCGGCCCGACGGGCCCGCCGAGGAGGAGGCCCGTCTCGTGCGGGACGCGCGGCCCGACTGGCTGGAGCCGGTGTGGCAGGACGCGCACTGGCGTGTCTTCCGGGTCCGTGACGCCGTACCGCTCGTCTCCCCGCCCGGCAGCGTCCTCCGTGCGACCGGCGCCGATCTGCTGCTGCGGATGTCCCGGCCGGGCGCGGTGACCGTACGGATCGCCTGGTCGCCGTGGCTGCGCGTGGACGGCGGCGGCTGTCTGAGCCGCGAGGGCGAGTTCACGCGGCTCACCGTGGACGCGCCCGGTGTCTACCGCATCAGTTCGGAGTACGGCCCCTCGGCCGGTCCGGCGGAGCACTGCTGACGTCCTGGGGACTGCCGGAAGGGGGCTGTGGGGACCGTAGGTCGCGGTCGGCCGGGGCGGCCGGTTCCGTCGCGGCGGAGGGCGTCGCGGAGGCCGGCGCGGCGGTCGCCCCGGACACCGGAGCAGGCTCCGCCGTCGCCGGCGCCGAGCCCGGAGCGGCCCTCGGCCCCTGGAACAGGTGCGTCAGCCCGAAGCCGACGCCGACGACCGCCGCGCCGCCGACCGCGTCGAGCACCCAGTGGTTGCCGGTGCCGACGATCGCGCACAGCGTGAAGAAGGGATGCAGCAGGCCGAGCGCCTTCATCCACCCCCTGGGCGCGACCACCACGATCACCAGACCGCACCACAGCGCCCAGCCGAAGTGCAGCGACGGCATCGCCGCGTACTGGTTGGTCAGCTCGGTCAGCGTGCCGTAGTCCGGCCGTGAGAAGTCCTGCGGGCCGTTGACCGTGTCCACGATGCCGAGCTCCGGCATCAGACGCGGCGGCGCCAGCGGATACAGCCAGAACCCGGCCAGCGCGAGCACGGTGGCGATACCGATGGCCGAGCGGGCCCACCGGTAGTCGACCGGCCGCCGCCAGTACAGGACGCCGAGGATGGCGAGGGGCACACCGAAGTGGAACGACTCGTAGTAGAAGCTGAGGAAGTCCTCCACCCGGCCCGCCGCGACGACGGCGTGATTGGCCCAGTGCTCGATGTCGATGTGGAGGAGACGCTCCAGGTCGAGGATCTGCCGGCCGTGCTCCTCGGCCCGTGCGCGCCCGGCGGTGCTGGAGTCGCCCGCGGCGGCGAGCCGGATCTGCGCGTACGCCGCGTAGGTGACGCGGATCAGCAGCAGCTCGAACAGCAGGTTCGGGCGGGTCAGCGCCCGGCGCATCACCGGCGCCGCCCGCTGCGGCAGGAACGGCAGGCTGCGGGCGCCGCCCTCGGGGCCGGTCGGTGCGTACAGGTTGGGGACCGGGTCACGGAAGTACGGCGATGTGCGGAGCAGGAACGGTACGGCCGTCGCGGCGGCGACCGACGCGAGCAGCGCCAGATTCTGTATCAGCGGCTGGAACAGCGGTTTGCCCGGCACGATCATCGACGCCGGCAGCGTCATCACGAGGATCACCGCGACCGGCCACACGAACCGGTCCGCCGCCCGCCTGCCGACCCGGCCGACGACGGCGAGCAGCAGCCACAGCAGCTGGTGCTGCCACGCCGTCGGTGAGATCGCGACGGCGGCGCAGCCGGTGACGGCGACCGCCAGCAGCAACTGCCCGTCGCGCGCGTACCGCACGGCGCGGCGCACACCGAGCACCGCCACCACGCCGCTCAGCAGCAGGAACAGCGCGATCTCCGGCGGGCCCGACAGGCCCAGGCGCAGCAGCGCGCCGTGCAGGGACTGGTTGGCGAGGTCGTCGGCCGGGCCGCCGAGCCCGGCACCGGCCAGATGGTGCACCCAGTACGTGGCGGAGTCGCGCGGCATCGCCACCCACGCCGCCAGCGTGCACGCGGCGAACGTCGCGCCCGCCGACAGCGCGGCCGTACGGCGGCCCGTGAGCCACAGCAGCGGTGTGAACAGCAGTACCGTCGGCTGGAACGCCGCCGCCACCCCCACGCACACACCGGCGGCCCGCTCGCCGCGCACCGCGAAACAGCCGGCCACCACGAGCAGCACCGGGATGATGCTGGTCTGCCCCAGGTAGAGGGTGTTGCGCACCGGCAGCGACAGCATCAGCAGGCTCACCGCGACCGGCGCGGCCAGCAGCGATGTACGTCTGCTGACGGGCTGCGGCAGCGCGCGGGCCGCGATCAGGCCGAGCGCCACCACCAGCAGCAGCGTGCCGAAGGTCCAGCCCCAGCCGAGGGCCTGTTCCGCCGCGCGGGTGAGCGGTTTGAGGACGAGGCCGCCGAAGGGCGTACCGGTGAAGGCGTCGGAGTCGTACAGGGAACCCTTGACGTGCAGGACACCGTCAGGGCCGACCCAGGTCTCCAGGTCGGTGAGCCGCCGGCCGGGCGGGCTGCCCAGGACGGACTCCACCTCCCGCGCCGCGAGAAGCGCCGCGACCAGCCACAGCACGAGCCGCAGCGCCTGCACACGCGCTCCGGCCGCGCCGACGGCCGTCGCCCCGAACGCTCGCTCCGGATGTCCGCTGTGCCGCGCGTTCGCCACGCCTCATCGGCCTCCCGTCTTCGCGTACGGTCCGCGGGGCGCACCCGGGCCCCTCCAGTGAGACGCGGGCGACCCCTTCGCCACCTGACGCGCCTCGCGGGGTGCGGTTGCCTGTGTCCTTTCAGCGGCCTCCGACCGCATTTCTGTTCGCCCGGATGACGATAGTCCGGGATGGTTTGCGGCGCTTCCGTGGAGGGCGAGAAGGCTCACAGCAGGGACGGGAAGCCCTCAGCCGGACAGGCGGCAGCGGTCCTGCTTGCGACAGGTTTCCACGCAGTACGCACCTATCTGGATACGCTCCGTTACCGGCAGGGATGCCCCTATGGTCGCTCTTTGTCCTTGTCCCCGACGAAAGGCAGGCGAGCGGAGTCTTGCCGAGTCCGAGCCCGAGCATCAGCACCGCCGCACTCCTCGACCACCAGGTCCCGACCGTCCCGCCCCGCGTACCCCTTGAGC
>NZ_JALLGL010000431.1 GCF_023072675.1 Streptomyces sp. XM83C | reverse complement strand
CCCCTACGCCCGCCCCCACGCCGGGTGCCCACAAGGAGCGCGGCGCTCCAGCCCCTCCGTCCAGCGGGCGCAGCCCGCAGACGCCGGGTGCCGTCACCCCACCCGCAGCCGCACCCCGCCGTCGGCCGCCTCGACGCGCAGCTCCGTGAGGTCCCGTACCCACGCATCGGGCTCGTACGGCCGCGCCCGGTCGCCGACGCCGACGACCCGCATCCCCGCGGAGCGCCCCGCCGCGATCCCGGCGCCGGAGTCCTCGAAGACGACACAGTCGGCGGGGGCGACGCCCAGTTCCGCGGCGCCTTTGAGGAAGCCCTCCGGGTCGGGTTTGCTCGCGCCGACGAATTCCGCTGTGACGCGGATCTCCGGCAGCGGCAGGCCGGCCGCGGTCATGCGAGCTGTGGACAGGGCCACGTCGGCCGAGGTGACCAGGGCGTGCGGGACGCCGCCGGTGCGCAGGGCGGCGAGGAGCTCGGGTGCTCCCGGCACCGGCACGATGCCGTCGGTGTCGGCGGTTTCCTCGGCGAGGAGGCGGGCGTTCTCGGCGTGGTTCTGTTCCATGGGGCGGTGGGGCAGCAGTACCGCCATGGAGGCGTAGCCCTGACGGCCGTGGACGACCTTGAGTACTTCGTCGCCGTCGAGCCCGTGCCGCTCGGCCCAGCGCCGCCAGACGCGTTCGACGACGGCGTCGGAGTTGACGAGGGTGCCGTCCATGTCGAGCAGCAGGGCACGGGCGGTGAGGACTGTGGCCGTCATCGGCAGCTCCAGGTGCGTGGGGGCGGGTTCGGCGGACGGGGCCTCCCGCGGGGGCAAGGCGGCCCCGCCCGCCGGTCAGGGAGAACGGGCGGGAGCCACTTTGTTTCTCTACGGTACAAAATGGGGAGGCGTCGCGCCACCGCCTCGCTTCCCGGGCTCGGGTCTCAGCCCGCGATCGCCTCCCAGAGGCTCCACACGCCGAGGGCCAGCATCAGCAGGGCCGCGATCTTGGTGATCAGGGCCAGCGGTACGCGCTTCATCAGGGCCCTGCCGCCGACGATGCCGAGTCCGGCGACCGCCCACAGGGCCAGCACCGCGCCGAGGCCGACGGAGAGCGGGTCGTCGTAGCGGGCGGCGAGGTTGGCCGTCATGATCTGCGTGAGGTCACCGAACTCGGCCACGAGGATCAGCATGAACCCGGCGCCGGCCACCTTCAGGAAGCTCTGGTTCTCGGGGCGGCGGATCTCCTCCTCGCCCTCGTCCTTCTTCAGCAGCAGCATCGCCGCGCCGCCGAGGAAGAGCACACCGGTCAGGGCGTGCACGAGCTGCTGCGGCAGCAGGGTCAGCACGCTGCCGGCCGCGACCGCCAGGGCGACGTGCAGCGCGAACGCGGCGGCGACGCCGGCGAAGACGTAGGAGGCGCGGTAGCGGGTGCCGAGGACGAGGCCGGCGAGGGCGGTCTTGTCGGGCAGTTCGGCGAGGAAGACGACACCGAAGACGAGCGCCGTCACGGTCAGGCTGATCAAGGGTCCTCAATCGGTCGGGGCCGCCCGGCCGAGAGCACTCACCGTCTTCGGGGACACCTCGGCAGGGCAGCACACTGGGGCGCCCTGCCGTACGGCACGGGCGTGCACTGCTTGCCGAAGGTCTCGCCGGCGGACTTCGGTCCGCCTCCGGGCGCCGGCCCAGCACATGAGCTGAGCAGTATGTCGACGGTCCGGCGTAGGGCTACTCCCCTTCAACGCCTCCCATCGTAGGCGATGAAAGGTTTCCCGGGGATCCGGTGTGGGTCTTGTCACGACCCTTGGCATGACATGTACACGTCGTTAAATTTTCACCGAGCGCTCATCTCCCCGCAACGCGGCGCAGCGAGCATTCCCACGCTCGCACTCCAACACCCCCACTGTCCAAGGGAGTTCGCATGCCCGGATTCTACGCGCGTCGACGGCTGAGCACCGCCCTCGCGGCCACCGCTCTCATAGCCTCCGCCGCCTTCTTCGACTCCCCGTCCGCCTCCGCCGCACTGCCCACCCCGGTCAGCGCCGCCACCGCCCGCAGCTACCTCTCCCAGCTCACCGTCGCCGCCGAGAACCGCACCGGCTACAACCGCGACCTGTTCCCGCACTGGATCACCATCTCCGGCAGCTGCAACACCCGCGAGACCGTCCTCAAGCGCGACGGCACGAACGTCGTCACCAACTCCTCGTGCGCCGCCACCAGCGGCAGCTGGTACTCCCCGTACGACGGCGCCACCTGGACCGCCGCCTCCGACGTCGACATCGACCACGTCGTACCGCTCGCCGAGGCCTGGGACTCCGGCGCGAGCAAGTGGACCACCTCCCAACGGCAGGCCTTCGCCAACGACCTGACCCGCCCCCAGCTGATCGCCGTCACGGACAACGTCAACCAGGCCAAGGGCGACAAGGACCCGGCCGAGTGGATGCCCTCGCGCACCGCGTACCGCTGCACCTACGTCCGCGCCTGGGTGCAGGTGAAGTACTACTACGACCTCTCCGTCGACTCCGCCGAGAAGACCGCCCTCACCAACTACCTGTCGGGCTGCTGACGCCCCGCCTCTCCCCGCCCTCCTCCCTCGTTCCGTACCGTTTGGAACGACGGAGGAGGGACGCATGGCCGCAGCGCTGCGCCTGGGACCACTGCTGAGATACACCGACGGCTCGTCGGCGACCGTCTGGGTCGAGACGAACCGTCCGTGCACCACCGAGGTGCGCTGCGCAGACGGCGCCGGCGGCACCGCCCGCACCTTCCAGGTCGCGGGCCACCACTACGCGCTCGTCGGCGTCGAGGGCCTGACCGCCGGTACGGCCACCGCGTACGAGGTCCTCCTCGACGGCACACGCGTGTGGCCGCTGCCCGGCTCCCCCCTCCCGCCGTCCGTGATCCACGCCCCCGCCGCCGGCGACGACCTGCGCGTCGCCTTCGGCTCCTGCCGCTGGGCCACCCGCCCCTCCGACGAGAAGAACCGCGTCGGCCCCGACGCCCTGGACGCCCTGGCCCGGCGGATCGCCGCCGACCCCGAGGGCGAGCGCCCCGACGTGCTGATCCTGCTCGGCGACCAGGTCTACGCCGACGAGACCTCCCCCGCCGTACGGCGCCGTATCGACGCCCGCCGCGGCCTGTCCGACCCGCCCGGCTCCCAGGTCGCGGACTACGAGGAATACACCTGGCTCTACTACGAGTCCTGGCTCGACCCCGAGGTGCGCTGGCTGCTGTCCACCGTGCCCAGCGCGATGGTCTTCGACGACCACGACGTGATCGACGACTGGAACACCTCCGCCGCCTGGGTCTCCGACATGCGCGCCACCGGGTGGTGGCGGGAGCGGATCGTCAGCGCGCTCATGTCGTACTGGGTGTACCAGCACCTCGGCAATCTCTCCCCCGCCGAACTCGCCGCCGACCCCGTCCACGCCGCCGTGCGCGACGTCCCCGACGGCACCGACGCGCTGCGTGCCTTCGCCGCCCGCGCCGACGCCGACCCCGCCTCCGTCCGCTGGAGCTACCGGCGCGATTTCGGCCGCGTACGGCTGCTGATGGTCGACTCCCGCGCCGCCCGCGTCCTCGACGAGCAGCAGCGGGCCATGCTCGACCCCGGCACGGCCGCCTGGCTGCGCGAACAGGCCCTCGACGCGCCCGGCACCTGCGACCACCTTCTCGTCGGTACGTCGCTGCCGTGGCTGCTGCCGCATCTGGTGCACGACGTCGAGGCGTGGGACGCCGCCTTGTGCCGGGGCGTCAGGGGCGCCCGCTGGGCCCGCTTCGGGGAGTGGCTGCGGCGCCGGGCCGACCTGGAGCACTGGGCGGCGTTCACCGAGTCCTTCGCCGAGTTCACCGACCTCGTCGCGGAGGTGGCTTCCGCGCCTGATGGGCCCGCGACGGTGCTTGTGCTCTCCGGTGACGTCCACCATGCGTATGTCGCCGAGGCCAGGTGGCCGGCGGGCGCCGACGGGGGTGGCC
>NZ_JALLGL010000430.1 GCF_023072675.1 Streptomyces sp. XM83C | reverse complement strand
AACCCCCGCAGCGGCCGTACCGGCCGCTGCGGGGGTTTGTGCCGGGGCTGCGGGTGCGGGCTGCGGCACGTGGGCTGTGGGGGCCGGGGCAGAGGTCACGGCCGGTGGTGCGGGCGGCGATGTGGGGGCCGGCGCGGACGCCGGTGCGAGGGTCGGCGCGGGCTGCTGTGCGAGACCGGGCACGGGTGCGGGCGGGGTGGGCGGCGCGGCGGGCTCCGCAGGGGCTGCGGGCACTGCGGAGGCCGAGGGCCGCACCACGGCGTCGGCGGTGGCCTGGCCGGGGGCTGCGGCAGGTGCCGCGGGCGGCGCCGACAGCTCGGCGAGCGCGGCCAGCGCGGAAGCGGCGACCGGCTGCGGTGCCACGGGCTCCGGGGCAGCGACCGGCTGGGGCGCCATGGGCTCCGGGGCAGCGACCGGCTGGGGCGCGATGTACTCCGGGGCAGCAGCGGGTTCGGCCTCGGCCACCGCCCTGTCCTCGGCGGCGACCACGGGCACACCGGCCGGTGACGCGGCGTCAGCGCCCGTGCCGTCGGACTCGGCGGCGGCGCCCGTGCCGTCAGCCTCGGTGTCGGCGCGCGTCCCGTCAGCCTCGGCGGCGGCGACGGACGGCGCAACGGTCGGCGGCGCGTCCACGACGGACGGCGGTGCGAAAGCGGGTTGTGGAGCTTGTGGAGCATCCCCGGCACCGGAAACAGCCACCTGAGGCAGCACGTCCGGCTGCCGTTCCCCACCCCCGGTCATGACCCCGTTCCCATCACGCGCTCGAACTTATCACCGGCGTGAGGTGCCGAAGGAGGTGCGATCCGGTGCTGATACGGGGGCGATGTGGAGGTTGGGTGGAAAGCGAAGGGGCCCGGGCGGTCGTCGCCGCTCCGGGCCCCCGTCAGCCGGCCGCGCCACGCGCGCGTGCCGTACCGGCTGTCACTGCACGATCGTGATGCGGTCCGCCGCCGGCGGCGCGATCGGCGACGTCGGCGAGGAGTTGGCCGTCAGGTACTGCTCGAGGGCCGTCAGGTCGTCGGTGCCGACCAGGTCGTTCGTGCCCTCGCCCAGCGTGGTGAAGCCGTCGCCGCCGCCCGCGAGGAAGCTGTTCGTCGCGACACGGTAGGTGGCCGCCGGGTCGATCGGGGCGCCGTTCAGCCGGATGGAGTCGGTGACGACGCGGTCGGCGCCGGTCTTCGTCCAGTCCAGGGTGTACGTGAGGCCCGCCGACGGCTGGAGGATCTTCGGGGCGTCCGTGTTGCTGCCGCTGACCTGCTCCCGGAGGGCCTGGATCAGCTGGGCGCCGGTGAGGTCCTGAAGGTTGACGGTGTTGGCGAACGGCTGGACCGTGAAGCCCTCCGCGTAGGTCACCACGCCGTCGCCCTCACCGGCCTTCGACGCGTAGGTGAGGCCCGCGCGGACACCGCCCGGGTTCATCAGCGCCAGGGATGTCGACGGGTCGAGCGTCTTCGCGTACGCCAGCTGCGCGTCGGCGATCAGGTCGCCCATCGGGGACTCGGTGCCCGTGTTGGGGATGTCGGCGGAGATGTAGCCGATGGGGCGGTTGCCGATCGGGGCGGCCAGCGCGTTCCACTTGGTGATCAGCGAGGTCATGTCGGCCGCCTTGGGGACGGTCCGGGTGACCACGTGGTTCGCCGACTTCACCGCCGTACGCACGATGTCACCCGTGCGGCGGTCGTACGTCAGCGTGGTGTCGGTGTAGAGGCGGCCGAAGGACGAGGCCGAGGTGACCATGCGGGGCTTGCCCGCCGGGTCGGGGATCGTGCACACGTAGGCGTTGTGGGTGTGCCCGGTGACCAGGGCGTCCACCGCCGGGGTGACGTTCTTGGCGATGTCCACGATCGGGCCGGAGATGCCCGCGCCGGCGCCCGGGGCGTCACAGTCGTAGTTGTACGAGGAGGAGGCCGGGAAGCCGCCCTCGTGGATCAGCGCGACGATCGACTGCACACCCTGGCGCTGAAGCACCTTGGCGTACTTGTTGATCGTCTCGACCTCGTCCTTGAAGGCGAGGCCCTTCACCCCGTCCGCGGAGACGATGTCGGGGGTGCCCTCCAGGGTGACGCCGATGAAGCCGATCTTCACATCGCCCTTGCGCCACACCCAGTACGGGTCGAGGAGCGGCGTCTTCCTCTTCTCGTTCAGGACGTTCGCCGCGAGGTAGCGGAAGTCGGCGCCCTTGAACTTCTTGGCGGTGTAGCAGCCGTCCTTCGGGTGGCAGCCGCCCTTCTGCAGGCGGGTCAGCTCGGCGGCGCCCTCGTCGAACTCGTGGTTGCCGACGGAGGTGACGTCCAGGCCCAGCTTGTTCAGTGCCTCGATCGTGGGCTCGTCGTGGAACAGGCCGGAGATCAGCGGGGAGGCGCCGACCATGTCACCGGCGGCGGCGGTGATCGAGTACCGGTTGCCCTTGCGGGCCTCCCGCAGATGGGTGGCCATGTACTCGATGCCACCGGCGTCGATCGTCTTCGTGGTGCCGTCCGCCTGCACCTCGGTGACCCGGCCCGAGGAACCGGTCGGCGGTTCGAGGTTGCCGTGCAGATCGTTGAAGGACAGCAGCTGCACGTCCTGGTAGCGGCTCGGTCCGTGACCGCCCGGCTTGCCGTGGTGCTCTCCCGCGGCGGCCGTGCCCGGCAGCGCCGCGGCGAGCGCTCCGGCGGTGGCGATCCCGGCGGCGGCCGTGAGCAGTCGGTGGTGCGTACGGCGTCTGCGCGGCGGATACGACGGTGATGTGGCTGGCAATTCGCCCCCCTGTGGGTGTTGTGCGCCCTTCGGGTCCCTCTGTGCCCTGCGGGTCCGCTGGTGTGTTCCCGTCCGGCGCAGCCTAGGGTCAACGCGCGTAGCACGACCAGGGGTTCGCGGTTACATGATGGTTTCCCTTTGCCGTACGCCCGCTTGCCGCCAGGTCCCGTCCGTGCCGCCACTTTGCCCTTACTCCGCTTACCCTCGTACGCATGACCAGCGACGACATCGCACGGCTCCCCGGCTCCCGATCCATCGAGACCTACTCGGCGCTCTCCCCGGACCAGATCGAGGCCGTCCTCGGCCTGCTCGCCGAAGCCGCCGCCGCCGACGGCCAGCAGGCGGTGTCCGAGCAGGGACGGCTCCAGCTGCGTGGCGGCCCCCGCGAGGGCGTCGCCCATCTGCTGCTGACGGTCGGCGACGAACTCGCCGGTTACGCCCAGCTGGAGGACACCGACCCGGTCGAGGCCCCCGCCGCGGAACTGGTGGTGCGCCCCTCCCATCGCGGCCACGGCCACGGCCGCGCCCTCGGCTCGGCGCTGCTCGCCGCGTCCGGCAGGCGGCTGCGGGTGTGGGCGCACGGCGGCCATGCCTCCGCCCGCCACCTCGCGCAGGTTCTCGGCCTGACCCTGTTCCGCGAACTGCGGCAGATGCGCCGCCCCTTGACCGACCTCGACCTTCCCGAGCCGGTCCTGCCCGAGGGTGTCACCGTCCGCACCTTCGTGCCCGGCGAGGACGACACCGCCTGGCTCGCCGTCAACGCGGCCGCGTTCGCCCACCACCCCGAGCAGGGCTCCCTCACCCAGCGCGACCTCGACGACCGCAAGGCCGAGCCCTGGTTCGACCCCGCCGGCTTCTTCCTCGCCGAGCGGGAGACGGACAGCGGCCGGGAACTCGTCGGCTTCCACTGGACGAAGGTGCACGCCGAGGAACAGCTCGGCGAGGTCTACGTCCTCGGTGTCGCCCCCGAGGCGCAGGGCACCGGCCTGGGCAAGGCCCTCACCGTCATCGGCCTGCGGCACCTGGCCGGGCAGCGCCTGCCGACGGCGATGCTGTACGTCGACGCCGACAACAAGGCGGCCGTGTCCGTCTACGAACGCATGGGCTTCACGACGTACGAGACGGACCTGATGTACCGCTCGGAGACGTGACGCGCGCGTCGAGACGCGCAAGGCAAGCGGCGGGAGACCGGCCCGCTACCCGACAGGCCTCCCCGCCGCCCGCCCCGCCCCG
>NZ_JALLGL010000042.1 GCF_023072675.1 Streptomyces sp. XM83C | reverse complement strand
AACATGCCCCACACCTGGTTGTAGAGCCGCTCGTCCATCGTCCAGCCGGTCGCGGGCGACGCGACCGGCTGGACGATGGACGAGCGGCTCTACAACCAGGTGTGGGGCATGTTCGAGGACCTGGCCCGTACGACCGCCGCCTACCGCAGCGCGGTCGACTTCGCGGACTCCCGCATGGAGAAGGAACTCGACCAGGTGCTGTCCGACCCGCGCCACCGCATCGGCGGCCACGGGGAGGCGGCACGGGAGGCGGCCCGGGCCCGTCACGCCGACCTCGTCGGCCAGGCCCGGCAGGTGCTGGACCGCGACCTCGCCCAGCTGCAGGCCGAGGCCGATGTCGTCGAGCCCGCCCTGCCCCCGGCGTACGCCCGCTGGGACAACCCCGTGTGGCACGGCTACCGGGTGCCGATGGAGATGCCCATGGCGCTGCGGGCCGGCGATCTGTACCTGCCCGAGAGCGACCCGCTGCGCATACCCCTGCTGCTGCGGCTGCCGCTGGAGCGCGGCGTGTGGATCGACAGCGGACGCGCCGCTTCCCTCGACGGCTCGTTCACCGACTCGCACGAGATGCGGCACCGGGCCATGGAGACCGCGGTGGCGCTGGCCGCGCGGCTGCTCGCGGTGCATCCGGCCGGTGAGTTCACGGTGCATGTCATCGATCCCGCGGGCTCCGCGGTCCAGCCGCTGGCGCCGCTGGTGGGGACGGGTGTCCTGGCCGGGCCTCCCGCGGTGGGCGCCGCCGGCGTCACGCAGGTGCTGGAGCGGCTGACCGAGCGGGTCGACCTGGTGCAGATGGCGGTGCGCGGCGGTGCGGCCGACTCGCTGCCGCCCGGTCTGGACACCGCGCAGCAACTGCTGCTGGTCAACGACTTCCCGCACGGTTTCGACGACCGGGCCGTGACACGGCTGCGCTACCTTGCCGACGAGGGGCCCTCGGTCGGGGTGCATCTGCTGATGGTCGCCGACCGGGAGGACTCCGCCGGTTACGGTCCGTTGCTGGACCCGCTGTGGCGGTCGCTGCTGCGGCTCACCCCGGTGGCGGACGATCATCTCGCCGACCCGTGGGTCGGGCACGCCTGGACCTTCGAACCGTCCCTCGTCCCGGCGGGCAGCCAGGTCCTCCAGCAGGTCCTCACCCAGGTCGCCCAGGCCCGCGCCAAGCTCAGGTAAAACACCTCTCACCTGCACACTTGGCATTTCCTTTGTCAAACACGTTACCAATTCTTGGTTATTCGGTTACGGTAGTCCCCACGGAGGGGAGTACTCCCTGTCACTGCGGCGCACCCGTCAATACGGATCCGACCGATCCCGGGGCGCCGGCCCGTCAAGGGTGGAAGAGACCTCCAGCGCGCAACGACGTACCTCACATGCCGTTACGACTGCCGGAGGCGCAGTGGATGTTTCCCCGACCCTGTGGGTCCTGACCGTCACGGGCCTGGCCGCCCTCATCGCGATCGATTTCGTCATCGGCCGCAAACCGCACGAGGTGTCCCTGAAGGAAGCCGGCACCTGGACGGTCGTCTGGATCGCTCTGGCCGGACTCTTCGGACTCGGACTGTTCCTGTTCGGCGGCGGCCGGCCCGCCGGAGAGTTCTTCGCCGGCTTCATCACCGAGAAGTCCCTCAGCGTCGACAACCTCTTCGTCTTCGTCCTGATCATGGCGAAGTTCGCGGTGCCGTCGCGGTACCAGCAGCGGGTCCTCCTCGTCGGAGTCCTCATAGCCCTGGTCCTGCGGGCCGTGTTCATCGCGGCGGGCGCGGCGATCCTCGCCAGCTTCGCATGGGTGTTCTACCTGTTCGGTGCCTTCCTCATCTGGACCGCCTGGAAGCTCATCCAGGAGGCACGGGCCGACCAGGAGGACGAGGAGAACGAAGAATACGAGGAGAACAAACTGCTGAAGGCCGTCGAGCGCCGCTTCGGCGTCGCCGACCGCTACCACGGCACCAAGCTGTGGATCACGCAGCACGGCAAGCGCGTCATGACCCCGATGCTGGTCGTGATGCTCGCCATCGGCACCACCGACGTCCTGTTCGCGCTGGACTCCATCCCTGCGATCTTCGGCCTGACGCAGGACCCGTACATCGTCTTCACCGCCAACGCCTTCGCGCTGATGGGCCTGCGGCAGCTGTACTTCCTCATCGGCGGCCTGCTGCGCAAGCTCGTCCACCTGTCGTACGGCCTGTCGGTCATCCTCGGCTTCATCGGCGTGAAGCTGGTGCTGCACGCCCTGCACGAGTCGGGGGTGCACGTCCCGCAGATCGGCATCCCCGTCTCCCTCGGCGTGATCTGCGGCGTCCTCGCCGTCACGACCGTCACCAGCCTGCGCTCCTCGAAGAAGGCGGCCGAGCGGCAGAGCGCGGACACGCCGGAGAAGAGCCCCGCGACGGACAGCGTCCCCGGCTGACCCCCCACGCCACCGACCCGGAACCGAAGGAGGACGACCCATCACCCGCACGGCGCGAACCCCCGACCGGCGCACGGACCGGAATGCGAACCCCGAAGGCCTCTGCGACGATCGCCCCATGATCGCTCGGCTCAGGTCGCTCACCTCCCGGTGGACCACCGTCGTGCCGGTCGTCGCGGTCGTCCTGCTGGTGGTCACCTGGGGACGGCATCTGCCGGGCTGGACCGTCGCCCTGGTGACGCTGGTCCTGGCCGGATCCGTGCTGGCGGCGGTCCACCACGCCGAGGTGGTCGCCCACCGGGTGGGGGAACCGTTCGGCTCCCTCGTCCTGGCCGTCGCCGTCACGATCATCGAAGTGGCGCTGATCGTCACCCTCATGCTCGACGGCGGCGACAAGAGCGCCACGCTGGCCAGAGACACCGTCTTCGCCGCCGTGATGATCACCTGCAACGGCGTCGTCGGCGCGAGCCTGCTCGTCGGATCACTGCGCCACGGCACGGCGATCTTCAACCCTGAGGGCACCGGGGCCGCCCTCGCCACCGTCGCGACGCTGGCCACGCTCAGCCTCGTACTGCCGACCTTCACCACGAGCAAACCGGGCCCCGAGTTCTCGACGGTCCAGCTCAGCTTCGCCGCCGTCTCCTCGATCGTCCTGTACGGCCTGTTCGTGGCGACCCAGACCATCCGGCACCGCGACTACTTCCTGCCGCTCACCCGCCAGGGCGAGGTGATCACCGGCGAGGACCACGCCGAGGCGCCGCCCGCCCGCACCGCCCTGGTCAGCCTCGGACTGCTGGGCCTGGCACTGGTCGGAGTGGTCGGCCTGGCCAAAGGCGTGTCACCGGCCATCGAGTCCGGGGTGGAGGCGGCGGGACTGCCTCAAGCCGTCGTCGGAGTGGTCATCGCCCTGCTGGTGCTGCTGCCCGAGACCATCGCTGCCCTGCGCGCCGCCCGCCGGGACCGCGTCCAGACCAGCCTCAACCTGGCCCTCGGCTCCGCCATGGCCAGCATCGGACTCACGATCCCCGCGGTCGCGCTCGCCTCGGTGTGGCTCACCGGCCCGCTCACCCTCGGCCTCGGCGCGACCCACATGGTGCTGCTCGCCCTGACCGTCGTCGTCAGCTCCCTGACCGTCGTACCTGGCCGGGCGACACCACTGCAGGGCGGCGTGCATCTCGTGCTCCTCGCGGCCTACCTGGAGCTGGCGATCAACCCCTGACGCCCGGCCCGCCGAGCGCCACCAGCCCGGCCGGGCCGCCCCCAGGGCAGGCGCCGAGCCCCGGGCAGGCCAGGCCGCGCTCACTCCAGGAACGGCTCCCGCACCGGCACCACCACCGGACGCGTCTTTGGCAGCAGCGTGAAACAGCCGAAGCTGAACAGCGCGACGGCCGTCAGATACGCGCCCACCCCCACGGCACGGTGCCGCCCCGCTCGGCGCGCCGTCGGCTGCAACCTCGGCGGTGTGCTCGGTGGGGCGCCGACGCCGATCGGGGCGACCTCGCTGTCGCCCCGGTCAGTAGGTGACGGTGATGCGCCGGGCGGGGCCGTCGACGCGGATCGTGCCGCCGTAGGGCAGGACGAGCTGCGGATCGGTGTGGCCGAAGTCCACATCGAACACGATCATCGTGTCGGGGGCGTAGGTGCGCATCGCGCGCAGGATCGCCTCACGCTGCTCGGCGGCGTAACGGTCGCTCTCCTCGGGCGAGTGGGGCCGCTCGAAGGACCAGGTCTTGGGGCGGCCCACCAGCAGGGCCGGGAACCGCTGGAGCAGGCCCCGCTCGCCCATGTTGCGCAGCGTGCGGAACACCTCCGTGCCGCTCGGCATTTCCTCCGAGGTCTCCAGCAGCAGCACCCCGCCGTCGTACACGGACAGGTCGTGGGAGATCTCCCGGTCGGCCATCAGAAGCCACGCGACGATCTCCAGACAGCCGCCCCAGCTGCGGCCCTCCACCACCCGGTCGGCGTTCACCCACTGCCAGCCGGTGCCCGGCCGGGTCTCCGGCTCGACCTCGAACGTCGCCGGGTCGGCCCAGTCCCGGTCCACGTCCCGCCACCGCTCGGCGGGCCGCAGCTCGTACTCGCCCGGCGTGAACAGCGCCGCCCGCAGTGACTCCTCGGTCAGCGGGGCCATCGCGCCGGGACGGCCGAGCGCCGCCATCACGGTCGCGCCGTGGAAGCCGACGATGCCCGTGTTGTAGAGGAACATCAGCAGGTTGGTGTTGTCGCTCATCCCGAAGAACGGCTTCGGGTTGGCCCGGATCAACTCCCGGTCCAGACACGGCAGGACGGTGATCATGTCGTCGCCGCCGATCGACGCCATCACCGCCTTCACGGTGGGGTCGGCGAACGCGGCGTGGATGTCGGCGGCCCGCTCCTCGGGCGTGGCCCCCGTCTTCCGGGTCGCCGGATACTCCACCGGCTCCAGGCCGAATTCCTCGCGCAACCGCTGAAGCCCCAGCTCGTGGGGGAGGGGAAGCAGGCCCGGAAGCCCGGCCCCAGGGGAGATGACGGCCATGCGGTCGCCGGGTGACGGCTTGGGCGGGTAGGAGATCGTCGTCATGCCCGGATGCTAGATGCCGCGGCGACGGCCGCGCACCGCGATATCCGCGCAGCGTGATACACCGGGTGCGAGCAGCGGCCCGCCGGGCCGCCCCCTGCCCATGAACGGACCGGAGGAACCGTGCCCCGCACCCTGGCCAGCGCCCCGATCATGATTCTCAACGGCCCCAATCTGAACCTGCTGGGGCAGCGCCAGCCGGAGATCTACGGCTCCGACACGCTCGCCGACGTCGAGGCGCTGTGCGCGAGGACGGCCGCCGCGCACGGGGCGACGGTCGACTTCCGCCAGTCCAACCACGAGGGCGAGCTGGTCGACTGGATCCACGAGGCACGGCTCGGCCACTGCGGCATCGTCATCAACCCCGCCGCCTACTCGCACACCTCGGTCGCCCTCCTCGACGCCCTCAACACCTGCGACGGACTGCCGGTGATCGAGGTGCACATCTCCAACATCCACCAGCGCGAGACGTTCCGCCACCACTCGTACGTGTCGCTGAGGGCGGACGGTGTCATCGCCGGGTGCGGGGTGCAGGGGTACGCGTTCGCCGTGGAGCGGGTGGCCGCCCTGGCGGGCCCGGCACGCACCGACGCGTAGCGGAAGCCGGGGAGCGGCGTGCAAGGACCGCCCGCCATGGCGAGGGCCCCTCGCCGGCCCGCCCCCTCCGGCTACAGGCGCCCCGCCTCCACGATGCGCCGCAGGAAGCGCCGAGTGCGCTCCTGCTGCGGATCGCCGAACACCTCCTGGGCGGTGCCCCGTTCCAGCACCACACCACCCTCCAGGAAGCACACCTGGTCGGCGACGTCCCGGGCGAAGCCCATCTCGTGCGTGGCCAGCACCATCGTCATGCCCTCGTCCTTCAGGCCGCGCACGACGGCGAGAACCTCGCCCACCAGCTCCGGGTCGAGCGCGGCGGTGATCTCGTCGAGCAGCAGCAGCCGGGGCCGCACGGCGAGGGCGCGCACGATCGCCACACGCTGTTGCTGCCCCCCGCTGAGCCGGTCCGGGTACTCGCCCGCCTTCTCGGCGAGCCCCAGCCGCTCCAGCAGCTCGCGGGCGTGCTCCTCCGCCTCCGCCCGGCCCACGCCATGCACCCGGCGCGGTGCGAGCGTGATGTTCTCCAGCACCGTCATGTGCGGGAAGAGGTTGTACGACTGGAACACCACACCGATCCGGCGCCGCACCGCGTCCTGGTCCGCACGCGGGTCGGTGATCTCCTCCCCGTCCAGCCAGATCGCGCCGTCGTCGATCTCCTCCAGCAGATTGGCGCAGCGCAGCAGCGTCGACTTGCCGGAGCCGGACGCGCCGATGAGCGCCGTCACGGTGTGCGGGGCGACCTCCAGGTCCACGTCCCGCAGGACGAGCGAGTCACCGAACGACTTGCGGACCGCCTCCATCCGCAGCACGGGCGTCTCCTTCATGCCGTCCCTCCCTGGGTCCGCCGGCTGTCCAGCCGGGCCGTCACCCAGTCCGTGAACCGAGTCATCGGGATGGTCAGCGCCACGAACACCAGCCCCGCGACGATGTACGGCGTGTAGTTGAGGCTGCGCCCCACGATGATGTCCGCCGCCCGCACCGCGTCCACCGCGCCGCCGATCGACACGAGCCCCGTGTCCTTCTGCAGCGACACCAGGTCGTTGAGCAGCGGCGGTACCTGACGCCGTACCGCCTGCGGCAGCACGACGTACCGCAGTGCCTGACGGTTGGTCAGGCCCAGCGAGCGGGCCGCCGCGCGCTGGGACGGATGCACGGACTCGATGCCCGCGCGGAACACCTCCGCGACGTACGCCGAATACGTCAGCGTGAGCGCCGTGCCGCCCAGCAGCACCGGATCGACGGTCACGCCCTGTAGCCGCAGCGCCGGCACCCCCAGTACCACGATCATCAGATTGATGATCAGCGGCAGGCCCCGGAAGAAGTCGGTGTACGCGGCGGCCAGCACCCGCAACGGGAAGAACACCGGGCCGCGCAGGGTCCGCGCGACAGCGATCAGCATGCCGAGCACGAGCACGGCGGCCCCGCACACCAGCAGCAGCCGGACGTTCAGCCACAGCCCTTCGAGGACCTTCGGCAGCGCCTCGCGCGCGTACCCCGCGTCGAAGAACGTCTCCTTGGTGCGCGGCCAGCCGGGCGCGCTGACGACGACGAGATACAGGGCGACGCCCGTGACGAGCGTGGACAGGGCCGCGATCGCGGTCGCCCGGCGGGCGCGGGCACGCTTGAACCGCTCCCGCTCCAGCCGCCGCCGCGAGGGCGTGTACGAGTCGCGCGTGCCCTCCGGCTCCTCGGTGAGCGTCACTTCAGGACCGGGGCGTCGACGGCGTCCGACAGCCACTGCTGCTCCAGCTTCGCCAGTGTGCCGTCCTCGTGCAGGGCGTCCACCGCGCCGCTCACGCACGACGTGAGGGCGCTGCCCTTGTCGAGGACGAGGCCGAACTGCTCCGGGCTGCCGCCCCGGTTCTCGAACTGGCCGACGATCCTCGCGTCGGTCACCTCGGCGGCCGTGATGTAGAAGGCGGTCGGCAGATCGGTGACGATCGCGTCGACCTGGCCGTTCTTCAGCGCGGACTTGGCCTGGTCGTTCTTGGCGTACACAGCGGGCGCCCGCTTCGGCCGCACCACGTCGTTGATGTGGTCGAGGCTGGTGGTGCCGACCTGGGCGCCCAGCTTGACGTCCCTCAGATCGGCGAGGCTCTTCGCCGACGCGGCCTTGGAGCCCTTCAGCGCGACGACGGCCTGCCGCACGTCGTAGTAGCCGGAGGAGAAGTCCACCGCCTTCTTGCGTTCCTCGCTGACGGAGACCTGGTTGATGTCGAAGTCGAAGGTCTTCTCGCCGGGCGCGAACGCCTTGTTGAACGGCACGCTCTGCCACACCACGGCGTCCTTGCCGTAGCCGAGCCGCTGGGCGACGGCGTACGCGACGGCGGACTCGAAGCCCTTGCCGTTGGACGGGTCGTCGTCCTTGAACCAGGGCTCGTACGCGGGCTTGTCGGTGGCGATCGTCAGCTTGCCGCGCGTCTTCGTGGCCAACTCGCCGGCCCGGCAGGTGTCCACGGACGGCCGGGAGGCGGTGTCCCCCTCCGGCTGCGGGGCACAGCCGACGGCGGCGGCGAGGCAGGCGGCGGTGGCGGTGACGGCGGCGCGGCGCATGATGCGGGCGACAGAGATCATGGCGCGAGAGTGGCAGCGCACCCGCATCTTGTCGAGATCACACCAAAGTTTGTCCGGATGGTGGGAACGGGTGTTGCGGGCGTGTGAACAGCGCTTTCCGCGTGTTGCCGGGGCCGCCGGACGAGGGCGGGGAAAAGGGCCGGCGGCCCCGGCCGCCCGGGAGCCGTCGTCCCGTGCGGGGCACTGACCAGTTGACCGCACCCGCTCGTGTCGCGGGAGCGCGCGCGGGGCATGTGCGCGTGCACGCCGTTCACACGGGGCGCGTGACGGGTCGTACGCCCTCCGTGTGCGCCGTACCGCGGACGGCGCGCCCTCGGGGCTCGGGGTGTGCTGTGCGGGCCTCGCGCCCGGCGGGCATCGCGTCACGCTCGCGCCGCGCCGGGCATCGCGTCACGCGGGGCGCGCTCGCGCCCGCCGGGCGCCCTGTCATCGGGCGTACGCCCCGTCACCGGCGCCGGCTCACCACCCGCGCGCGTGCCACTCCGGCAGGTGCGGGCGTTCCGCGCCCAGCGTCGTGTCGTTGCCGTGGCCGGGGTACACCCAGGTCTCGTCCGGCAGCACATCGAAGATCTTGGTCTCGACGTCGTGGATGAGGTGGGCGAACGCCTCCGGGTCGTTGCGCGTGTTGCCCACACCGCCCGGGAAGAGACAGTCCCCGGTGAAGACGTGCGGGTGGCCGTGCGGGTCGTCGTAGATCAACGCGATCGAGCCCGGCGTATGGCCGACGAGGTGCCGCGCGGTCAGCTCCACCTGCCCGACCCGCACCACGTCCCCGTCGTCCACCGGCACATCGGTCGGCACCGGGATGCCCTCGGCGTCATGTCGTCCCGCGTAGGTGCGGGCGCCGGTCGCCGCGACGACCTCGGCGAGGGCCTGCCAGTGGTCGGGATGGCGGTGAGTGGTGACGACGGAGGCGATCCCGTCGTCACCGATCATGGCCAGCAGCGTCTGCGGCTCGGCCGCGGCGTCGATCAAAAGCTGCTCGTCGGTGGCCCGGCAGCGCAGCAGATAGGCGTTGTTCTCCATGGGGCCGACCGCGATCTTGGTGATCATCAGGTCTTTCAGCTCGTGCACGTCCGCCGGGCCGCCGACCGTCACCTGTCCGCTGTACGTCATGGACGTCAGCCTAGGCCGTGAGGGCAGCCCGGCGCCTGCCGTCCCGGTGCCGCCGGCTCTCGCTCCGGACGGGCGGTGAGGCGGCCCCATGGCCTCACCCCTGGGCTCTACAGCGGCGGCAGCTCGGGCAGGGCCCCGCCCTGTACGTCCAGCGCGGCGCCGTCTCGGCGGCCGGCGAGCCATCCCAGCAGGTTTGCCGGGGAGCCGCTCACGGTGATCTCCGGCTCGGCCGCCTCCCGGCCGGTGCTCCACACGCGCGTGCCGTCGGTGATCCGGGTGGGCGGCACGTCCTCGCGGCCCGAGAAGCGCTCCGCGAGGAACGCGATCTCGCGCTCGGTGAACTCCTCCGGAAGGTCCTCCAGCTCGTAGCCGACCCCCAGGTCCACGTGGTGCAGCTCGACCTCGACCCAGCGGCGGAACGGCACACGGGCCGCGCTGTCCGTCACGCCGTTGCGCAGCTCGACCGTGCGCGACCAGTCCGCCGGCTCGGCACCCACCGCCTGGAAGCGGGCGCCGCTCTCGCGCACGTCGGCCAGCTGCACCTCCAGCGGGCGGGGCGCGTCACGCTCGATGTCGCTGTCGCGGGCCTCGGCGGACGCGTACATGGGACGGCCCCGGAGGACGTTCACGAGGGCGTCCGCGTTGCGGGCGACGTGGGCGAGGACATGGCCGCGGGTCCAGCCCGGCAGCCGTGACGGTTGCGTCACTCCGGCGTTGTCCAGCTTGGCGGCTGCCGTCAGCAGCCGTTCGGTCGCTTCCTGTACAGACGCCAGGTCACGTGCGTGATCAATCATGGTGCTGACACTAGCCTCACCACTCGTTCGGGTGAAGGTGATTCGAGGACGCCGTAAATCGAATGCACGTGCTATATCGTCGTGGGTGGCGTCGGGCATGCTGGATGGCCGGGGATTGTTTGCATCCGGTGAACCAACCCGGGAATCCGACCGGCGTTGTCAGTGGCTCCCCCTAGTCTGATAAGGACGGGGGCCCCGCCCCTGTCTCTTCTCTCAAGAAAGGTGCGGACCGGCGTGGCCGACCGTCTCATCGTCCGTGGCGCGCGTGAGCACAACCTGAAGAACGTCTCGCTCGACCTGCCCCGTGACTCGCTCATCGTCTTCACGGGTCTGTCCGGGTCGGGCAAGTCGTCCCTGGCCTTCGACACGATCTTCGCCGAGGGCCAGCGGCGCTACGTGGAGTCGCTCTCCTCGTACGCCCGCCAGTTCCTCGGCCAGATGGACAAGCCGGACGTCGACTTCATCGAGGGTCTCTCGCCCGCCGTCTCCATCGACCAGAAGTCGACCTCGCGCAACCCGCGCTCGACGGTCGGCACCATCACCGAGGTCTACGACTATCTGCGCCTGCTCTTCGCGCGCATCGGCAAGCCGCACTGTCCCGAGTGCGGTCGGCCGATCTCCCGCCAGTCGCCGCAGGCCATCGTCGACAAGGTGCTGGAGCTGCCGGAGGGCAGCCGCTTCCAGGTTCTGTCGCCGCTGGTGCGCGAACGCAAGGGCGAGTTCGTCGACCTCTTCGCCGACCTGCAGACCAAGGGCTACTCCCGCGCGCGTGTGGACGGCGAGACCGTCCAGCTCTCCGATCCGCCCACGCTGAAGAAGCAGGAGAAGCACACCATCGAGGTGGTCGTCGACCGCCTCACGGTGAAGGACTCCGCCAAGCGCCGCCTCACCGACTCCGTGGAGACCGCCCTCGGCCTGTCCGGCGGCATGGTCGTGCTCGACTTCGTCGACCTGCCCGAGGACGACCCCGAGCGCGAGCGCATGTACTCGGAGCACCTGTACTGCCCGTACGACGACCTGTCCTTCGAGGAGCTGGAGCCGCGCTCCTTCTCCTTCAACTCGCCCTTCGGTGCCTGCCCCGACTGCACCGGCATCGGCACCCGCATGGAGGTCGACCCCGAGCTGATCGTCCCGGACGAGGAGAAGACCCTCGACGAGGGCGCCATCCACCCCTGGTCGCACGGCCACACCAAGGACTACTTCGGCCGGCTCATCGGCGCCCTGGCCGACGCCCTCGGCTTCCGCACCGACATTCCCTTCGCCGGGCTGCCCCAGCGTGCCAAGAAAGCCCTGCTGTACGGCCACAAGACGCAGATCGAGGTCCGCTACCGCAACCGGTACGGCCGCGAACGCCGCTACACCACCCCCTTCGAAGGCGCCGTCTCCTTCGTCAAGCGCCGGCACAGCGAGGCCGAGTCCGACGCCAGCCGTGAGCGCTTCGAGGGCTACATGCGCGAGGTGCCCTGCCCCACCTGCGAGGGCACGCGCCTGAAGCCGATCGTTCTCGCCGTCACGATCATGGGGAAGTCGATCGCCGAGGTCTCCGCCATGTCCATCAGCGACTGCGCGGACTTCCTGGGCGCCCTGAAGCTCGACGCCCGCGACAAGAAGATCGCCGAGCGTGTGCTGAAGGAGGTCAACGAGCGGCTGCGCTTCCTCGTCGACGTCGGCCTGGACTACCTCTCCCTCAACCGCGCGGCCGGCACCCTCTCCGGCGGCGAGGCCCAGCGCATCCGCCTCGCCACCCAGATCGGCTCCGGCCTTGTCGGTGTGCTGTACGTGCTGGACGAGCCGTCGATCGGCCTGCACCAGCGCGACAACCACCGGCTGATCGAGACCCTCGTCCGGCTGCGCGACATGGGCAACACCCTCATCGTCGTGGAGCACGACGAGGACACCATCAAGGTCGCCGACTGGATCGTGGACATCGGCCCCGGCGCCGGTGAGCACGGCGGCAAGGTCGTGCACAGCGGCTCCCTGAAGGAGCTCCTCGCCAACGACGAGTCGCAGACCGGCCAGTACCTGTCCGGCAAGAAGTCCATCCCCGTCCCGGACGTGCGCCGCCCCCGCGACCCGGCCCGCCGGCTCACCGTGCACGGCGCCCGCGAGAACAACCTCAAGGACATCGACGTGTCCTTCCCGCTGGGCCTGTTCACCGCCGTCACCGGCGTCTCCGGCTCCGGCAAGTCGACGCTGGTCAACGACATCCTGTACACGCACCTGGCGCGCGAGCTGAACGGCGCCCGCACCGTGCCCGGCCGCCACACGCGCGTGGAGGGCGACGACCTCGTCGACAAGGTCGTCCACGTCGACCAGTCGCCCATCGGCCGCACCCCCCGGTCCAACCCGGCCACGTACACCGGTGTCTTCGACCACATCCGCAAGCTGTTCGCCGAGACCACCGAGGCGAAGGTCCGCGGCTACATGCCCGGCCGGTTCTCCTTCAACGTCAAGGGCGGACGCTGCGAGAACTGCGCCGGCGACGGCACCATCAAGATCGAGATGAACTTCCTCCCGGACGTGTACGTCCCGTGCGAGGTCTGCCACGGCGCCCGGTACAACCGGGAGACGCTGGAGGTCCACTACAAGGGCAAGTCCATCGCCGAGGTCCTCAACATGCCGATCGAAGAGGCCATGCACTTCTTCGAAGCCGTCCCGGCGATCAACCGCCACCTCAAGACGCTCAACGACGTCGGCCTCGGCTACGTCCGGCTCGGCCAGTCCGCGACCACCCTCTCCGGCGGTGAGGCGCAGCGCGTCAAGCTCGCCAGCGAACTGCAGAAGCGCTCCACCGGCCGCACCGTCTACGTCCTGGACGAGCCGACCACCGGTCTGCATTTCGAGGACATCAGCAAACTGCTGAAGGTACTGGGCGGGCTCGTCGACAAGGGCAACACGGTCATTGTCATCGAGCACAACCTCGACGTGATCAAGACCGCCGACTGGATCGTCGACATGGGCCCCGAGGGCGGCGCGGGCGGCGGCCTCGTCGTCGCCGAAGGCACCCCGGAGGAAGTGGCCGGCGTCCCCGCCAGCCACACCGGCAAGTTCCTGCGGGAGATCCTCGGCGCCGACCGCATCAGCGACGCCGCGATCCCGGCGGCACGCAACGGCTCGGCGACGGCGAAGAAGAAGACCTCCGCCGCCCGGAGCACGGCACGCAAGACGGCCACCAAAGCCGTCGACGGCACCGCCGCCAAGAAGCCGGCCGCCGCGAAGAAGACGGCGGGCAAGACCGCCGCCAAGGCACCGGCGAAGAAGACCGGCAGGTCCGCCAAGGCCTGACGGCCACAACAGCGGACACACGAACGCCGCGGCCCCGGGCATCAGCCCCGGGACCGCGGCGGCGTCGCGTCCACCGCGTCACACGCGGAACGCGGCCCGGTGCCGCCGACGGGGGACGGGTACGGCACGAGTCCTGCCGGTCCCGGCGGGAGCGCCCCCCCTCACTCCCCTCACGGCTCCACGAACTGCATGTCCAGCTGGATCTTCAGCACATCCCCCAGCAGGCCCGGCGCGAAGTCCAGCCCGAAGTCGCTGCGGCGGATCTCGCCCGTCGCCTCGAACCCGGCATGCCGCCCCGTCCCGATCGGCACATCGACGAGCCCGCCGAACTCCACCGCGAACCGCACCGGCCGGGTCACGTCCCCGATCGTCAGATCGCCCTCCATCGTCCACTCCTCGCCCGCCCCCGACACCCGGGTCGAGCGGAACGTCATCGTCGGCCGCTTCGCCACATCGAGCAGGTCCGCGGACCTCACATGGGCATCCCGGTCGGCATTGCCGGTGTCGATGCTGGCCAGGTCGACCGTCGCCGAGACCCGCACCTCGTCGAGGGTCTTTCCGACGTGCAGATCGGCCTGCACCCCGGTGAACCGGCCCCGCACCCTGGAGATGCCGAGATGGCGGATCGTGAAGTTCACCGAGGAGTGGAACGGGTCCATGGCCCAGTGCCCCGGGGCCAGCGGAAGAGCGGTGGTCGTCGTGATCTCACGGGTGATGTCATCGGTCATGACCCCACCCTGCGGCCCGGCCGGCGGCCCAGGGAGACCGGCCGCAGCCTGGTAGCGACAGGGCCACCCTCACCCGTGCCGGCGGCGGTACGTTCGTTGCCGTGAGCGACAACGAGTTGGGCACCTTCCTGCGGAGCCGGCGCGAGGCCCTCACCCCGGCCCAGGCCGGGCTGCCCGCCGGCACCCGCCGCCGCACCCCGGGCCTGCGCCGCGCCGAACTGGCCACCCTCGCCGGCATCAGCGTCGAATACCTGACACGCCTGGAACAGGGCCGCGACCGCAACCCCTCCGCCCAGGTCCTCGGCGCCCTCGCCGACGCACTCCAGCTGACCCTGCGCGACCGGATGGTGCTGCGCCGCTACGCCAAGGAGGCCGACGGCGGCGACCCGCTGATCTGCGCCGCGGCGCCCCCGCTCGGCCGCGACACGCGACCCGCCGTACGGGCCGTCCTGGACCGGCTGGAACCCGCCCCCGCCGTCGTCCTCAACTGGATCGGCGACGTCCTCGACCGCACCACCGGCTACGAGCGGCTGTTCGGCCCGCTCGGGCTGTTCGACGCAGACCGCCCCAACGTCGTCCGCCACCACTTCACCGACCCACGCGCGCGCCGCGCCCACCCCGCCTGGGACCGCGTCGCCGACCAGCTCGTGGCGGAGCTGCGGCACGAGGCCCCGCTGCGCGACCCGTACGTCGCGGAACTCGCCGAGGAACTGACCGTGACGGCGGGCGCGGAGTTCGCCGACCGCTTCGCCGACCTGTCCGTCACACCCCGGCGCTCCGGGAGCCGGCGCGTCGACCATCCCGAGGCGGGCCCGCTCGACCTGCTGCACGAGACGCTCGCCCTGCCCGACGACGGCCAGCGGGTCCTCGTCCATCTGCCCGCCGACGAGGCCACCGCCGCCGCCCTGGACCGCCTCACCGGCCTGCGCCCCGGCGGACTGCGCGCGGTGGGCAGGGCCGGCTGAACAGCGGGAGGAGCAGGCCGGCCGGGCAGCCGGCGGTTCTGCGCCGTGCCCCTCGGCCTTTGTCAGCGGGCGCCGCCCTCCAGCTCGTGCGCGTACGGCGGTTCCGCCCCGGCCCGCGAGCAGGTGACGGCCGCCGCGCGCGCCGCGAACCGCAGCAGCCGCGTCCACCCCTCCGCGCCCAGCGCGGCGAGCGCGTCCGGGGTCAGCGCGTCCTGCGCGGCCAGCCCGTGCAGCAGCGCGGCGTTGACCGTGTCCCCGGCGCCGATGGTGTCGACGACGTCCACCCGCTCACCCGGCACGGTGTGCTCGGCGCCGTCCCGTGTCCAGGCGGTCAGCCCGTCGCCGCCGCGCGTGATCACCACGGCCGTCGGACCGGCGGACAGCCACTCCTGAGGAGTGCCACCGAGCCAGCGGGCGTCCTCCTCGGACAGCTTCAGCAGCGTCACCGACGCGAGCCAGCTCTTGAACCGCGCCCGGTAGGCGTCCGCGTCCGGGATGAGCCCCGGCCGGATGTTCGGGTCGAGGGCGGTGAACACGCCCTGCGCCGCCGCCCGCCGCATCAGCTCCTCGTACGCGCTCGCGCCCGGCTCCAGCACCAGCGAGCACGTGCCGAACGACACCGCGCGCGTGCCGGCGGGCAGCTCCGCGGGCGCGGTGAACAGCCGGTCGGCGGTGCCCTCGACGTAGAAGGAGTAGGCGGCCGAACCGTCCGCGCCGATCGAGGCGACCGCGAGCGTGGTCGGCTCCGGACCGCGCTGCACGGCCGTCGTGTCCACCCCCGCCCGGCGCAGTCCGTCGAGCAGGGCCTCACCGAAGGCGTCCTCGGAGATCCGGGAGCAGAACGCGGCGGGGGAGCCGAGGCGGCCCAGAGCCACGGCCGTGTTGTAGGGGCCGCCGCCGAGCGCCGGCGTGAGAGCGGCCAGGGCACCCGGGCCCTGCGGTACCAGGTCGATCAGGGCCTCACCGGCGACGACGATCACGAGTCGGTTCCTTTCTCGGGGCACCCGCAGGAGGTGCGGTGGACGAAGGCGCAGGCCAGCCGCTCGGTCCGGGCGGGCCGGTCCTGCCGCTCCAGGCGGTCGAGCAGCACCTGGACCGCACGGGCGCCGATCTCCCGGCTGGGCTGGGCGATCGCGGTCAGCCGGGGCGAGAACAGATCCGCCCAGGCGAAGTCGTCGAAACAGCACAGGGCGATGTCGCCGGGCACGGACAGCCCCCGCGCCCGCAGGGCGCGCAGGGCACCCAGGGTCATCGCGTTGTTGGCACTGACCAGGGCGGTCGGTGGGGCTGCGGCGGACAGCAGGGCGTCGGTCGCGCGTTCCGCGCCGGCCGAGGCGGAGTCGCCGTGCACGACGAGACGCTCGTCGTACGGCAGCCCGGCGGCGGCCAGCCCGTGCCGGTACCCGGTGATCCGCTCGGCGGTCGTGCTCAGGCCGGGCAGGCCCGCGACCAGGCCGATGCGTCTGTGGCCCAGCTCGGCGAGGTGGGTGACGAGCCGGGTCGTCGGGCCGGCGTTCTCGGCGCACACCTGGTCGAACGGGGGAGTGCCACCGGCCGGGATGTCGAGCAGCCGGTCGAGAAGGACGGCGGGCACCCGGTGCCGTTCCAGATAGGCCAGCAGCCCGGCCGGGCGGGCGGACGGGGCGACGATCACGCCGTCCACGCGTCGCTCGTGCAGCAGCCGTACGGCATCGACCTCGTGGTCGGGATCGTCGTGCGGGTCGGCGATCAGCAGGCCGTACCCGTGGTCCAGGGCCGCCGCCTCGACGCCCTGGAGGATCTCCGTGAAGTACGGGTTGCTGATCGCGGACACCGCCAACCCGATCGAACGGGTGCGCGATGTGACCAGGGAGCGGGCGAGCGTGTTCGGCGTGTAGCCCAGCTCCTCCACGGCGTCCAGGACGGCCTGCCGGGTGTGCGGGAGCACCGGGCGCGTGCCGTTCAGGACGTGCGAGACGGTCGCCACGGAGACCCCGGCGGCGCGTGCCACATCGGCCATGGTGGGCATGCGGTCTCCCTCACGGAACAGCGGCGGACAGGGGACGGGAAGTACCCGACGGACGAGCCCGGCGAGGGCCCAGGGCGGGAAGCTATCCCATTCCCGCCCGGACGTAAACGTTTACGCAAGCGTTTACGTCACATCGGGCACCGCAGCACCGCTCGGGCCTGTCAGGGCCACCCGGCCCTGCTGCCCCCTGATCACCCCCGGTATCGTCGGCACCACCCCCGTCGGACCAGCACCACCGTGGAGATCCCCTATGCCCGGCCGTCCCGCCCCGAGCCGCCGCGCCCTGCTGAAGACAGCGGCCGTCACCCCCGTGGCCGGGGCCGGTCTGGCCGCCTGCTCACCGGGCAAGCAGGCCGAGGGGCCGACGGGGCCGGTGGAACTGGGCGCGGAGAGCGAGGTCGCCCCGGGCAGCAGCAAGCTCTACCGGGACCAGAACGTGGTCGTCAGCCGGGACGCGGGCGGCACCCTGACGGCGTACAGCACCATCTGCACGCACGCGGGGTGCGCCATCAGCAAGCTGGACGGCACGACCCTGACCTGCTTCTGCCACGGCAGCGAGTTCGACGCGACGAACGGCAAGGTCCTCCAGGCCCCGGCCAGTGTGCCGCTGAAGAAGCTGTCCGTGCAGGTGAAGAACGGCAGGATCGTCGCAAGCCCGGAGGCCTGAACCGGCCCGCGCCGGGGGCCGGACCGGCTCTGCGCCCCGCACGGCCTCCCAGCAGCGCCCGCTCGGCGCCCCGTATGCCCCCGGCGCAGCGCACGCTCGGCTGACCGCACGCCCGCTCAGCGCGGGCCCGCGCCGAGGGCCGGACCGGCTCTGCGCCCCGCACGGCCTCCCAGCAGCGCCCGCTCGGCGCCCCGTACGCCCCCGGCGCAGCGCACGCTCGGCTGACCGCACGCCCGCTCAGCGCGCGCCCGCGCCGAGGGCCGGACCCGCTAGGCGTGCCCGGCCCGCGCTCACTCCCACTCCCAGCCGATCCCCACGACCCCCGCACGCACCCGCGGCTCCACCAGGTGCACGGAGCGGTGCTTCCGGCTCAGCGGCAGATCCTGGCGCGCGGTGCGCGGCGCCGCCGGCGAGTTCTGGGTGAAGCGCTGGCAGCGCACCGGCAGCGCGGTCTCGTCGAACCGCACCTGAAGGACGTACTGGCCGCCCGGGACACCGAAGTCCCGTACGTACTCGTGACAGACACCGGCGGTGCCGTCCTCGACGGCGTACCGGAACAGGAAGGTGTCCCCCGCCCGCAGCCGTGTGTCGAACAGCAGCTCGGCGACGAGGATGCCGGTGCCGTGGTGCAGCCGTACCCGGCCGGTGCGGCAGTTCTCCAGGGCGTGCACGGCCATCCGCTCCGGCGCGCACCCGGGGTCGCCGTGGTGGACGGCCAGGAAGCGGTCCACCCCGTCGCGGTCGGCGCGCACGATGTGGTGCGACTCGCGGGACAGCAGCTCCCGGCGCGACCCGATCCGCACCCGCTCATGGTGGCCGAGGGTGTGCACCCCCCCGTCGGGCGGTGCGTCCAGCTCGCCGAGCAGCCGCTCCAGCGTGCCGGAGGCCTCGACGAGGGAACGGTACGAACGCGCCGCGGGCCGGCCCGGGCCGGGGCGCCCGTCGGCCCCGGCGAGCAGCCGGATCAGCGACTCGTCCGGCAACTGGAGGATCTCCTCCAGGGCGCGCACGGCACGCAGGGACTCCGGGCGCTGCGGGCGCCGGGCGCCCTGCTGCCAGTAGCTCAGACTGGTGACGCCGACTTTCACTCCGTACCGCGTCAGATGGTGCTGCACCCGCTGGAGCGGCAGTCCGCGCGCGGCGATCGCCGCGCGCAGCGCGACATGGAAGGGGCCGCCTCGCAGGGCCGTGTCCAGCTCCGTGGCGGTGACGTCCGCGTGCTGTGTGGCGTGCGGCATGCAGGCGCCTTTCTGTGAATGATCACAACGGCTGGTCAGACCGTTGGCTGGTGGTCGGGGCCGTCCGGCGGCGCGGAACGGTCCTTCACATCCGTGAGCCGGTGTGTGCCCGGCCCCGAGTTCCCACGCATTGAAGCGTGTTGACCAAGTCCCGACAACACCCGGAACCGGGCCGCACTCCGCCACTGGCCGAGACGGACCGCTTCCGGCCCCGCCGCGGACCCGGTCCGGGCGTTGTCCACAGGCCCGCCGCGCTGTCGGCGCTCGACAGTAGGGTGTGAGACATGGCCGATCCCTCCAGCTACCGCCCCAGGCCGGGTGAGATCCCGGACTCCCCCGGGGTGTACCGGTTCCGCGACGAGCACCGCCGGGTGATCTACGTCGGAAAGGCGAAGAGCCTGCGCCAGCGCCTGGCCAACTACTTCCAGGACCTGGCCGGCCTGCACCCGCGCACCCGCTCCATGGTCACCACCGCCGCGTCCGTGGAGTGGACCGTCGTCTCCACCGAGGTCGAGGCGCTGCAGCTGGAGTACTCCTGGATCAAGGAGTTCGACCCCCGGTTCAACGTCAAGTACCGCGACGACAAGAGCTACCCGTACCTCGCGGTGACGATGAACGAGGAGTTCCCGCGCGTGCAGGTGATGCGCGGTCACAAGAGGAAGGGCGTCAGGTATTTCGGGCCGTACGCGCACGCGTGGGCCATCCGCGACACCGTCGACCTGCTCCTGCGGGTCTTCCCCGTGCGCACCTGCTCCGCCGGTGTCTTCAAGAACGCCGCCCGCACCGGCCGCCCCTGCCTGCTCGGCTACATCGGCAAGTGCTCCGCGCCCTGCGTCGGCCGGATCGACCCCGAGGACCATCGGGACCTGGCCGAGGAGTTCTGCGACTTCATGGCCGGCCGCACCGGCACCTATCTGCGCCGCCTGGAGAAGCAGATGACGGCGGCGGCCGAGCAGATGGAGTACGAGCGGGCGGCGCGCCTGCGCGACGACATCGAGGCCCTGAAGAAGGCGATGGAGAAGAACGCCGTCGTGCTGGCGGACGCCACCGACGCCGATCTGATCGCCGTCGCAGAGGACGAGCTGGAAGCGGCCGTCCAGATCTTCCATGTGCGCGGCGGCCGGGTCCGCGGCCAGCGCGGCTGGGTCACCGACAAGGTCGAGGACGTCACCACCGGCGCCCTCGTCGAACACGCCCTCCAGCAGCTGTACGGCGAGGAGAGCGGCGACGCCGTGCCCAAGGAGGTCCTGGTCCCGGCCCTGCCCGACCCGCTGGAGCCGGTACAGGAGTGGCTCACCGGCCGCCGCGGGTCGAACGTGTCGCTGCGCGTCCCGCAGCGCGGCGACAAGAAGGCCCTCATGGAGACCGTGCAGCGCAACGCCCAGCAGGCGCTCGTGCTGCACAAGACCAAACGGGCCTCCGACCTGACCACGCGCTCGCGTGCCCTGGAGGAGATCTCCCAGGCCCTGGACCTGGACAGCGCGCCGCTGCGCATCGAGTGCTACGACATCTCCCACCTCCAGGGCGACGACGTGGTCGCCTCCATGGTCGTCTTCGAGGACGGCCTGGCCCGCAAGAGCGAGTACCGCCGCTTCCAGATCAAGGGCTTCGCCGGCCAGGACGACGTCCGTTCCATGCACGAGGTGATCACCCGCCGCTTCCGCCGCTATCTGGCCGAGAAGGAGCGCACGGGGGAGTGGGGCGACGGCGACGACCTCAAGGACGACGAGGGCCTTCTCGCGGCGGGCGGCCTGAAGGACGAGGACGGCCGGCCGAAGAAGTTCGCCTACCCGCCCCAGCTGGTCGTCGTCGACGGCGGCGCCCCCCAGGTCGCCGCCGCGAAGAAGGCCCTCGACGAGCTGGGCATCGACGACATCGCGGTGTGCGGTCTCGCCAAGCGGCTGGAGGAGGTCTGGCTGCCCGACGAGGACGACCCGGTGGTCCTGCCTCGCACCAGCGAGGGCCTCTACCTGTTGCAGCGCGTCCGGGACGAGGCACACCGGTTCGCGATCACCTACCAGCGCACCCGGCGCGCCAAGCGCTTCCGCTCCAGCCCCCTGGACGACGTGCCGGGCCTCGGTGAGACCCGCAAGCAGGCACTGATCAAACACTTCGGCTCGTTGAAGAAGCTGCGGTCCGCGACAATCGAGCAGATCTGCGAGGTCCCCGGGATAGGCCGCAAGACGGCCGAGACCGTCGCCGCGGCGCTCGCCCAGGCGGCCCCGGCCGCACCCGCCGTGAACACGGCGACCGGAGAGATCATTGAAGACGGGGAGCCCGTCGCCGCGGGCACCCCGGACGAACGACGGGGGCAGGAGCCATGAACGAGCACGACACGCGGCCCGCGGACCGAGATCCCGCGCAGCACGAGACAGGCGGACGCGACACACGCCGCCACGACAACGGAGCACAGGTGAGTACGGGCATCGAAACAGCCGGGGTCCCCGACGCGGCCATTCCCGAGCTGGTGATCATCTCCGGCATGTCCGGGGCGGGCCGGTCCACGGCCGCCAAATGTCTGGAGGACCTCGGCTGGTTCGTCGTCGACAATCTGCCGCCCGCTCTGATCCCCACCATGGTCGAGCTGGGCGCCCGCTCCCAGGGCAACGTGGCCAGGATCGCCGTGGTCGTCGACGTTCGCGGCCGGCGCTTCTTCGACAACCTCCGCGAGTCCCTCGCCGACCTCGACCACAAGGGCGTCACCCGGCGCATCGTGTTCCTGGAGTCCTCCGACGAGGCCCTGGTCCGCCGCTTCGAGTCGGTGCGCCGACCGCACCCCCTCCAGGGCGACGGCCGTATCGTCGACGGCATCGCCGCCGAGCGGGAACTGCTGCGCGAGCTGCGCGGCGACGCCGACCTGGTCATCGACACCTCCAGCCTCAATGTGCACGAGCTGCGCGCCAAGATGGACGCCCAGTTCGCGGGCGAGGAGGAGCCCGAGCTGCGGGCCACGGTGATGTCCTTCGGCTTCAAGTACGGCCTGCCCGTCGACGCCGACCTCGTCGTGGACATGCGGTTCCTGCCCAACCCGCACTGGGTGCCCGAGCTGCGGCCGTACACCGGACTCAACGAGGAAGTCGCCGGTTACGTCTTCAACCAGCCCGGCGCCAAGGAGTTCCTCGACCGCTACACCGAGCTGCTGCGACTGGTCGCCGCCGGCTACCGCCGGGAGGGCAAGCGGTACGTGACCATCGCGGTCGGCTGCACCGGCGGCAAGCACCGCTCGGTCGCGATGTCGGAGAAGCTCGCCGCGCGGCTCGCCGCCGAGGGCGTGGAGACGGTGGTCGTGCACCGGGACATGGGACGCGAATGACAGGACGTACTCCGCGGCTGAGCCGACTGCGCCGCGCGATGCCCGAGGGGCGCGCGAGCCGGCTCACCGAGGCACGCGGCGGAAGACCCCGCCGCCGGGGCACCCAGCCGAAAGTGGTCGCACTCGGCGGAGGCATGGGCCTGTCCGCCTCCCTCGCCGCGCTGCGCCGCATCACCGGTGACCTCACCGCCGTGGTCACCGTCGCCGACGACGGCGGCTCCAGCGGCCGGCTCCGCCACGAGCTGGGCGTTCTGCCCCCCGGCGATCTGCGCAAGGCGCTCGCCGCGCTCTGCGGCGACGACGACTGGGGCCAGACCTGGGCCCGGGTCATCCAGCACCGCTTCCAGTCCAAGGGCGAGATGCACGGCCACGCGGTCGGCAATCTGCTGATCGTCGCGCTGTGGGAGCAGCTCGGCGACCATGTGAAGGCCCTCGACCTCGTCGGCAGGCTGCTCGGCGCGCAGGGCCGGGTGCTGCCCATGTCGGCCGTGCCGCTGGAGCTCCAGGCCCTGGTCAAGGGGCACGACCCCGAGCGGCCCGACGACGTGGACACCGTCCGCGGCCAGGCCACCGTCGCCCTCACCCCCGGCGAGGTGCAGTCCGTGCATCTCGTGCCGGCCGACCCGCCCGCCGTCCCCGAGGCGGTCGAGGCGGTCCTCGACGCCGACTGGGTGGTGCTGGGCCCCGGCTCCTGGTTCTCCTCGGTCATCCCGCATCTGCTCGTGCCGCAACTGCTGGACGCCCTCCAGGAGACCAAGGCCCGCCGGGTGCTCTCGCTGAACCTCGCCCCGCAGCCCGGAGAAACCGAAGGCTTCTCCCCGCAGCGTCATTTGGAGGTTTTGGGGCGACACGCCCCTAAACTCGCCCTGGACGTGGTGCTGGCCGACGAGGCCGCCGTGCCCGACCGCGATTCGCTGACCGAAGCCGCCGAGCGGTTCGGCGCCGCGGTCGAGCTGGCGCCCGTGGCCCGGACCGACGGCAGCCCCCGGCACGATCCGGAGCTGCTGGCCGCCGCGTACGACCGTATTTTTCGGATGCATGGAAGGATCGGCCCATGGCGATGACGCCAGCGGTGAAGGACGAGATCTCCCGGCTCCCCGTCACCCGCACCTGCTGCCGGAAGGCGGAGGTCTCCGCCATCCTGCGGTTCGCCGGCGGCCTTCACCTGGTGAGCGGGCGCATCGTGATCGAGGCGGAGCTGGACACGGCGATGGCGGCCCGCCGCCTCAAGCGGGACATCCTGGAGATCTTCGGCCACAGCTCCGAACTGATCGTGATGGCGCCCGGCGGGCTGCGCCGCGGCTCGCGCTACGTCGTGCGGGTCGTCGCCGGCGGTGACCAGCTCGCCCGCCAGACCGGGCTGGTCGACGGCCGGGGCCGGCCGATCCGCGGGCTGCCCCCGCAGGTCGTCTCCGGCGCCACCTGCGACGCCGAGGCCGCCTGGCGGGGTGCGTTCCTCGCGCACGGTTCGCTCACCGAGCCCGGCCGTTCCTCCTCCCTGGAGGTGACCTGCCCCGGCCCGGAGGCCGCGCTCGCCCTGGTCGGCGCCGCCCGCCGGCTGTCCATCGCCGCGAAGGCGCGGGAGGTGCGCGGCGTGGACCGGGTCGTGGTCCGCGACGGCGACGCGATCGGCGCGCTGCTCACGAGGCTCGGCGCCCATGAGTCGGTGCTCGCCTGGGAGGAGCGCCGGATGCGCCGCGAGGTGCGCGCCACCGCCAACCGGCTCGCCAACTTCGACGACGCCAACCTGCGCCGCTCGGCCCGCGCGGCCGTCGCCGCGGGCGCCCGCGTGCAGCGCGCGCTGGAGATCCTCGGCGACGAGGTGCCGGAGCACCTCGCCGCCGCCGGCCGGCTGCGCATGGAGCACAAGCAGGCCTCGCTGGAGGAGCTGGGCGCGCTCGCCGACCCGCCGCTGACGAAGGACGCCGTCGCGGGCCGTATCCGCCGCCTGCTGGCCATGGCCGACAAGCGCGCCGCCGACCTCGGCATCCCCGGCACCGAGGCCAACCTCACCGAGGAGCTGGCCGACAACCTCGCCGGCTGACCCGGCGCGCCGCCGCCGCCCCGTCGGCGCCCGTCCGTACCGGCCGCCGCCCCCGGCAACCGTGCCGCCGGGGGCGGCGGCCGTGTCCGTACGACCGTGCGGGGGACAGCCGTGGCGGCCCCTCCCGAGGCGAGCCGATCGTCCGGCACCGACGGGTGTGTCGGCCCCGCCCCTGGCGAGCCGGCCGTGCACCACCGGCCGGGCTCCCACGGTGTCCCGCCCCGGCGCCCCGGCATCCGCCCCGCTGGCCGAAACCCCGTCAAAAAGCCCCGGATATGCCCCCGTTCGGGTGGGTGCACCGGCGTTTCGCCGTCTTTGTTGCGCTCTTGACTGGATCATGGACTGTCATGAGCCTGGCAACGTTCGCTGCTGTGGCGAACCCACTCCAGGGGGGTTCATGAGACATAGAGCGAGATCGATCCTCGCCGTCGGCGCGCTCCTGATCGGCACAGCGACCCTCGTCCCCGCCGCACACGCGCGGCCCGCAAGCCCACCCGGCACCTCGGACACGGAAACGCAAGGTGACGCCGACCCCGGCTCCGCCTCGGGCGAAGTGAAGGTCTTCCGCGCCACGGTCACCCGGCAGCAGGTCCCCCTGCTGCTGGCCGCCGGCCAGGACGCCCACGAGCTGGGCGAACAGGTGCCGGCCGGGGGCCGGGCCACCGTCGAGGTCCAGCTCACCGGCGAGCAGGCGGCGGCGCTGCGCGAGCAGGGGGTGCCCCTCGTCGAGCACTCCCTCTCCGCCCGGTCCGAGAAACGCGTCGCCGCTGCCGCCGAGGGTGTCTTCCGGCCGTACAGCGGCTCGGGCGGGCTGAAGGAGGAGATCCTCCGCACCGCCCGTGAGCACCCCGGCCTCACCAAGGCCGTCTCCATCGGCAGAACCGTCAAGGGCCAGGACATCCTCGCCCTGAAGATCACCAGGAACGCGCGGACGTCCGCCGACGGCAGCAGACCGGCCGTCCTCTACATGTCCAATCAGCACGCCCGCGAGTGGATCACGCCGGAGATGACCCGCCGGCTGATGCATCACTACCTGGACCGCTACGACAGCGACAAGCGGATCAGACGCATCGTCGACTCCACCGAGCTGTGGTTCGTGCTCTCCGCCAACCCGGACGGCTACGACTACACGTTCAGGAGCCCCTCCACCCGGCTGTGGCGCAAGAACCTGCGGGACGTCAACGGCGACGGCGTCATCTCCACCGGCGACGGCGTCGACCTCAACCGCAACTTCGCCTACAAGTGGGGCTACGACGACGAGGGTTCGTCACCCGAGCCCACCAGCGAGACCTACCGCGGCGCCGCCCCGGCCTCCGAACCCGAGACCCGGGCCCTGGACGCCCTCCAGAAACGCATCGGTTTCAGGTACGCGATCAACTACCACTCGGCCGCCGAACTGCTCCTCTACGGCGTCGGCTGGCAGGTCGCCACCCCGACCCCGGACGACGTCCTGTACCGGGCCCTCGCCGGCACACCGGAGAACTCGGCGATCCCCGGCTACCACCCTCAGCTGTCGTCCGAGCTGTACACCACCAACGGCGAGGCGGACGGCCACGCGGCCAACGTCAACGGCGTCGCCATGTTCACCCCGGAGATGTCCACCTGCCAGACCGCGTCGGACGCCGACCCGGACGACGCCTGGGAGGCCGCCGACTGCCGGTCCGTCTTCACGTTCCCGGACGACGAGAAGCTGATCCAGCGGGAGTTCGTCAAGAACGTCCCGTTCGCGCTCTCCGTCGCCGAGACCGCCGCCCACCCGGACACCCCGGTCTCCACCGTCGGCCTGGACGCCGCCGACTTCACCCCGGCGAAGTTCACCACCTCGTACTCCCGCGGCGGCGACCAGCAGGTGGCCGTCACCGTCCGCAAGGCGCTGCGCGACAAGGAGCTGAAGTACCGGGTGAACGGCGGCCGGACCGAGGACATGGCCCTGCGCCCCTGGCGCGGCGGCGAGATCTACGGCGGCGACGACAACCTGTACTTCGACGAGTACCGGGCCACCGTCAAGGACGGCGACCCGGGCGACAGGGTCGAGGTGTGGTTCACCGGCGAGACCCGCGACGGCCGGAAGGTCTCCAGCGAGCACTTCACCTACACCGTGGCCGAGCGTCCTCGCGCCGACGTCCTCGTCGTCGCCGAGGAAGGCGCCCCCGCCACGCAGGCACGGGTCTACACCGACGCCCTGAAGGCGGCCGGACGCAAGGCCGTCGTCTGGGACGTCGCCACCCGGGGCGCCCCCGACGCGCTGGGCGTGCTGAGCCACTTCGACACCGTCGTCCATTACACGGGCGGCTCCCCGCCCGGCAACGCCACCCAGCTCCGGCTGCGGGCCTTCCTCAACGAGGGCGGCCGGCTGATCGAGGCGGGCGAGCGGGCCGGCGGCAGCGTCGACCTGGGCGGCGGCAGCCTGTCGGACGACTTCAGCCAGTACTGGCTGGGCGCGTACTCCCGTACGTCCACGCAGGGCGCCACCGGCTTCACCGGCTCCGCACGTCTCGGCGGCGTCTCCGGCTCCCTCGGCGCCGCGCCCGGCAACCCGCTGGACGCGGCCGGCAGCTACGGCGTCACCTCCGACGAGCTGCCCGCCGACCGCCACCCGCAGTTCGCGAGCAGCGGCGCGGGCCGGTTCGCCGGCACCGTCGACCCGTACGGGCCGTACGCCGGGGAGTTCATGGCGGCGGCCGTGCACACCGACGACGCCTACAAACGCCTCACCCGCACCGTCGACCTCACCGGGGTCACCGCGGCCGAGGCGCCCACCCTGCGCATGCGGCTCCAGTGGGACACCGAGCGCGGCTACGACCACGCGATCGTCGAGGCGCACACCGTCGGCGGCGACGACTGGACGACCCTGCCGGAGGCGGGCGGAGCCACCGCGGACGCCGTACCGCGGGAATGCGCCGCCGGTTTCTACATCGGGGAACACCCCTGGCTCGCCCACTACATCACCCTGACCCCGGACGGCTGCACCGCGACCGGCACCAGCGGCTCCTGGCACAGCCTCACCGGCTCCTCCGACGGCTGGCGGCAGGTGGCCTTCGACCTCAGTGTGTACGCCGGACGGCAGGTCGAGGTGTCGCTCGCCTATGTCACCGACCCGGGCAGCAAAGGCCACGGCGTCCTCGCCGACGACGTCCAGCTCGTCACCGGCGGTTCGGTCCGCGAGACCGAGGGCTTCGAGACCTCGCTCGGCGTCTGGCGGGCGAGCGGGCCGCCCGCGGGCAGCCCCGCCGTGCTGAAGGACTGGGCCCGGACCGGGACCCTGTTCCGTACCTACGCGGCGGTCACCACCGACGACACCGTGCTGCTCGGCTTCGGCCTGGAGCATCTGACCTTTGCGGCCGACCGGGCGGCCCTGCTGCGGAAGGCGCTCGCCGCGCTCGACACGTGACCGGGACAGCCGGGGCACGCACCGCACTGCCTCCGGAGAGCGCGGAAAACGCTTCCGGAGGCAGTGACCCGCATCACAGGGAAAGGGTGAGGGACGCGATATTGACAGCGGCCCGCCCGCCTTGCTCGACAGGTGAGCGGAACCCCTCTCAGAGGGGCGGGAAAACAGCCCGCATCAGGTGAGCCGACCCGCTCACGAACGAGTGACGAGAGCGTCGAAAGGGGTAGGCGTTCCATAGGAAAACAGGGCGAAAACATCGGCGTTCCACGACGTCCGTACCCCTACTGGCGGGTACGGAAGGCCTGCCCGTGTATGTGGCATCTCGATGTCACCCCGGGGCCCTCCGGGAGGTAGGGTCGGGGGTGGTCGGGGACATCCCAATACAGCTCGCCGGCGACAACGGAGCCGGCGTACCAACGAGGAGATCGGTTCGTGACGATCCGCGTAGGCATCAACGGCTTTGGCCGCATCGGTCGTAACTACTTCCGCGCGCTGCTGGAGCAGGGTGCAGACATCGAGATCGTGGCTGTCAACGACCTGGGTGACACCGCGACCACCGCTCACCTGCTGAAGTACGACACCATCCTGGGTCGGCTGAAGCAGGAGGTGTCGCACACCGCCGACACCATCACCGTCGACGGCAAGACCATCAAGGTCCTCTCCGAGCGCAACCCCGCCGACATCCCCTGGGGCGAGCTGGGCGTCGACATCGTCATCGAGTCGACCGGCATCTTCACCAAGCGCGAGGACGCCGCGAAGCACCTCGCCGGCGGCGCCAAGAAGGTCCTCATCTCGGCTCCGGCCAAGGACGAGGACATCACCATCGTGATGGGCGTCAACCAGGACAAGTACGACCCGGCGAGCCACCACGTCATCTCGAACGCCTCCTGCACCACCAACTGTGTGGCGCCGATGGCCAAGGTCCTCGACGAGAACTTCGGCATCGTCAAGGGTCTGATGACGACGGTCCACGCGTACACCAACGACCAGCGCATCCTGGACTTTCCGCACAAGGACCTGCGCCGCGCCCGCGCCGCCGCCGAGAACATCATCCCGACCACCACCGGCGCCGCCAAGGCCACCTCGCTGGTCCTGCCGCAGCTCAAGGGCAAGCTGGACGGCATGGCCATGCGCGTCCCGGTCCCCACCGGCTCGGTCACCGACCTCGTCGTCGAGCTGGGCCGCGAGGTCACCAAGGAAGAGATCAACGCCGCCTTCCAGAAGGCCGCCGAGGGCGAGCTGAAGGGCATCCTCGAGTACACCGAGGACCCGATCGTCTCCTCCGACATCGTCAACGCCCCGGCGTCCTGCACCTTCGACTCCTCCCTGACCATGGTCCAGGAGGGCAAGAACGTGAAGGTCATCGGCTGGTACGACAACGAGTGGGGCTACAGCAACCGCCTCGTCGACCTGACGGTCTTCGTCGGCAACCAGCTCTGATCCCCAGAGCAGGCACTTCGATGTGAGAGCAGGGCCCGGCAGCGCACCGCAGCGCTGACCGGGCCCTCGTCTCACGTGCGGCCCGGCCGCCCCGCCCGCGGCCGGGCGTCTCTACGATCTAGAGCAGCACAAGCCCTCACCAGGAGTCCTCTTCCATGAAGACGATCGACGAACTTCTCGCCGACGGAGTGGACGGCAAGCGGGTCTTCGTCCGCGCCGACCTCAATGTGCCGCTGGACGGCACCACCATCACCGACGACGGACGAATCCGCGCCGTCCTGCCCACGGTGAAGGCCCTCGCCGACGCCGGCGCCAAGGTGGTCGTCGCCTCCCACCTGGGCCGCCCCAAGGGCTGCCTCTTATCCACATCTCCGAGCCCACGAGACTA
>NZ_JALLGL010000429.1 GCF_023072675.1 Streptomyces sp. XM83C | reverse complement strand
GGCTCGGAGCAGGGGGCGGGTGACCGGGGCCCGTAAGGCGGGTGGCGCTTGAGCGGCGGACGGGCGGCCGGAGCGCGTGAGCGGGGGCCGGGAGCGGAGGCCCCGCCGGGACGCCGGGGCGCAGGCCGAAGGCAGGAACGGACATACGGCCCGGACTCCGGGGACACGTGATGTGGGGCCTGGACCGGACGCCGGGGTGCGTACGTCGTCGGTATTCGTTGTCGTGTTCTACGTGTCCGTGGGGTGTGTGGTGTGGCGGGTCGTGCCGCGACCCGGGGCGCCGCGTGCACGTTGGGGTTGCCGTGGCGCGCCGTGCAGTGACGGTTCTGCAACGGCTCCGGGCGGCACCGGCAGCTCGACCGGGGCGGAACGGCAGGCCGGAACGGAGCGGCAGGCCGGGCCGGCCGGATCACGTCGGATCGGGTCGGATCAGTCCGGATCAGGCTGGATCAGGTCGGAGCGGTCTGCAGAGAAGGTGCGGCCGACCGGAGAGGCCGACCCGCTGAGGTCGGCCGTGTCGGGAGGCCGTGGCGGGACGGCCGTGGCGGGACGGTCCGTTGGGAGGGTGCGTGGGCGGCTCAGGGCGCGACGGGAGTGCGGCGACGGTGTTGACGAGCGGTGGTGGTCCGGGCGGCGGTTCCGCGCGGGAGGGTGTGCGCCCGGCGGTGGTGGGCCGGGAGCGGGAGACGGCCGCGGTCGCGGAGCTGCTGGCCGCGCACCGGCTGGTGACCGTCACGGGTCCGGCCGGGGTGGGCAAGAGCACGGTGGCCGCCGCTGCCGTGGCGGCGTCGGCGGGCTGGGAGTGCCTGGTCCAGGTGCGCTGGGAGGGCTCGGCGCCCGGCCGGCCCGGTGAGCTGTCGGCAGCCGTGCTGACGCGGGTGACGGGCGCCGTACCGGCGGGGCCGGTGAGCCCGGAGCGGGCCGCGGACTGTCTGCCGGACGCGCCGACGCTGCTGTGGCTGGACGACATGGACCCGGTGCACGAGGAGTGCGTACGCCTGGTGCAGCGCGTCCTGTTGCGTGCCCCGCGGACGACGGTCGTGGTGACGTCCCGGCGGTCGCTCGGCCTCGACGCCGAGCGGACGGTACCGCTGCGGGGCCTGCGCACCGAGCCCGCGCCCGGTGACGCCGCCGGCGCGCGTCCGCCGGCGGTGGAGCTGTTCCACCGGCACGCGCACCCGGGGGCGGCCGAGGACCCGGAGAGTGTCGCGGAGGTGTGCCGACTGGTGGAGGGGCTGCCGCTGGCCTTGGTCCTCGCGGCCGAGCAGACGGCTCGGCTGCCGGTGCGGGAGGTGGAACGGCTGCTGCGTCTCGACCAGTTGTGGCCCGCGGGCCCGCGCCTGCCGCATCGTCGGCACCGGTCGCTGCGGGACGCGGCCGGGTCGGTGTGGCTGCTGTGCGACCGGACCGTACGGGCCGTGTGGGCGCGGGCCGGCCTGTTCGCCGGGTCGTTCACCGAGGCGTCGGCGGTGCGTCTGTGCGCGGGCGGCGCCGTCGAAGCGCACCAGGTGCCGTCCTGCCTGCTGCGGCTCGCCGCGCACGGCGTGCTCCAGATGGACGGCGAGATCGGCGCCGTACGGGAGCCCCGCTACCGGATGACGCGGGCGGCCCGCGAGTTCGGGGTCGAACGGCTCACCGCGAAGGGCGAGTTCGCGGCGGTGGCGCAGCGGCGCGCGCAGCTCGCTGAACAGGTGGCCGTCGACGCGGAGAGCCTGTGGGAGCGGGGCGCGCAGGACCGGGCGGTGCGGCTGGTGTGCGAGGAGTACGAGGAGCTGGCGGCGCTCCTCGACCACGCGTCCACCGCGCCGGGTCTCGCACCGGACGCCCTGCGGACGGCGCTGCGGCTGTGGTTCTGGTGGGTGGTGTGCGACCGGGCGGAGGAGGGCGCGGCCCGGCTGCTGGCCCTGCTGCCGCACTGCGACAGCGGCCCGCTCCTCGCGCGCGGGCAGTGGCTCGCCGCCTGGCTGAGCGCACGGACCGCGCCGGATGCCGCGCGGGCTCTGCTGGACGACGCGTGGTGGACGTCGGTCCTGGCCGGCGACACCGCGACCGTGGGCCGTGTCGCGCACGTCCAGGGGGTGCTCGCCCTGCGGGACGGCGACGCGCGGGCCGCCGCGGCGCACTTCCGGCTGGCCGCCGACACCGTCCCCGCACACCCGGCGGCCGGCCCTCCGGCTGCGCTCTCTCTGGCGGCGCTCGCGCTGGCGCAGGTACGGTTCGCGCCCGTCGAGGCCCGGCGCAGCGCCCACCGCGCGCTGGCGCAGGCCGGTCTGCGGCAGGACGCCTGGACCTGCCAGGTGGCTCGGTACGCGTACGCGTGCGCCGACCTCGCGCTGGGCCGCACCGGCCGGGCGTGGCGTCGGGCGACGCGGGCGCTGGCCGGCTGCGGGGAGGGTCTGCCCGCAGCCCACGGCAGCGGTGCGCTGCGGCAGTTGCTCGCCGGCGTCGAAGTGGGCTCTCCGGTCCTGCCGGGTCCGCCGCCCGCGCTGGCGCCGCTCTCGGTGCCGGCGAGCGTGCCCCGCGCGTCGGCGCGGGAGATCCGCCTCGGCCGGGGACCGGCCCGCACCTAGACCAGGGCGCCGGGGCGGGCCGTGGGCTCGGTCGGTACGCCACGTCGAGGTGGTCGATGTCGCTGATGTCGACCTCCAGGTCGGCGGCGCGGCGGCCGTTGTCCTTGAAGCAGATCTCCCGCAGGCCCTCGGCGACGATACGGCGCAGCCGCCGGTCGTCGGCGCCCTGCCGCTGGGCGTCGAACAGACGGCGGGCGTACTCGGGGGGCAGGTGCACGGTCAGGCGGCGCACCCGCGGGTCGCCGGTACTGCCGATGGGGGCGGTGTACCCGAACCGGGCGCGGGTCTCGATGGTGCTGCCGGTGCTGGACGCGGCCCTGGCGCGGGCCTGTTCCCGGACGCGCGGCTGCCGGCGGGGGCCAGTACGGCGGCCTCGATCCGCTCGGCGATCTCCCGCGGCGGGCGGCGGCGCTCCCCGTTGCGGTCACGCTCCACCGACCGCCGGCCGACGCCGATCTCGCGGGCCACGGCCTGCGCGGACTTCAGCTGCCGCACCAGGAAGTCGATGCGCCCTTTGCGGGTCTTGGGCGGCTGCCGTGCGAAGGCCTCCCGGCCTGCCCGGTCCAGCGCGTCGTCGATCGCACCCGCCCCGGGCTGCTCCCTCCCGGGGTGCTACCGCGTCACGATCACACAGGCGGCCCGCCCGTCACGACCGCCGCCGCGCTCCGGCCTCCTCCAGCCGCCCGAGCAGGAAGGGCACCAGGCCTCGCTCCAGCAGGGCCCGCTCCCACGCCTCGCGGGCCCGGTCCGCGTCCTCGGCCGACGCGGGGGCCGAGGGCGCCGAGGGGGCCGCCGTGCGGGCGCCGGTGCGGGTCAAGCGCTGCCAGAGCAGATCCCCGGCACCCGCGCCGACCGCGAGCGACCCGGCGATGAGACCGGCGGTCACCAGTCCGCCGCCGATGTAGGGGTGCCCGCCGAAGGCGCTGAGCCCGTACCCGGTCGGCAGGAGCAGAGCCGCTGCGCCGGCGGCGACCACGGACGCCCGTACGGCCTGCGGCGCCCCCTCGTCCTCACGCCCCTCAGCGGGCCCGGACCGGACGCCACGGGCGCCTTGGGCGGCCTCGGCCGCGCTGCGGGTCCGCAGATACTCCCGGTACTCGGGCTCGGCGGCCTCGGAGATGGCGGAGCGTGCCTGCCGGGCACGACGGCGCAGATGCTCCTGGCTCAACGCCCCCTGGGCCCGGTCCAGCGCGTCGCGGACCTGCCGACAGTCCAGGGCCCGGTCGAGCACGCGCTCGAATACGGCGCCGGTCTCCCGCATCGGCGGGCCGGCCTCGCTCATGCTTCCCCCGAAGAGTTACGAGAAGTGCGGTGCGGCACATCCCCGTCCCCGGGGGACAGCCGTCCTGACCTGCGGTCACGGCCCGGCGAGTCTAACGCCCACCCCGCCCCCGCCCGACCACGACG
>NZ_JALLGL010000428.1 GCF_023072675.1 Streptomyces sp. XM83C | reverse complement strand
GCCCCAGGACGCCCCCGCCGCCCTCCAGGCCCTCGTCGCCCGCCTGCGCCGCACCCTCGGCCGGGACGCCGTCACCTCCGAGCCCGGCGGTTACCGCCTCACCGCGACAAAGGACGACGTCGACCTGCACATCTTCGAGCGGCTCGTACGGCAGGCCGCGTCCGCCCTCGCCGACGGCGACCCCGCCACCGCCGCCCGCACCCTCGACGAGGCGCTCGCCCTGTGGCACGGCCCGGCCCTCGCCGACCTGCCCGACCGCACCGCCGCCGCCCGCCCGCAGGCGCTGCGCCTGGAGGCCTCCCGCGCCCGCGCCGAGGCGTATCTGCGGCTGGGCCGCGCCCACGACGTCGTACCGGAGTTGACGGAGCTGACCGCGGCGCACCCGTACGACGAGCCCCTGCACGTGCTGCTGCTGCGCGCCCTGCGCGACACGGGCCGCACCGCCGACGCGCTCGCCGCGTACGAGACGGCCCGCCGCACCCTCGCCGAGGGACTCGGCACCGATCCCGGTCCGGAGCTGCGCGCGGTCCACCAGGAGCTGCTCACGCAGGACAGCCCGCCGCCGGCACCCACGCCTACGCCGCCGACGCCACGCGGCGGCAACCTCAGGCCGCGTCTTACTTCTTTCGTGGGCCGGGAACCCGAGCTCGCGGCCATTCGTTCCGAACTGCACAGGGCCCGCCTCGTCACGCTCACCGGCCCGGGCGGATCGGGGAAGACCCGCCTCGCCGAGGAGGCCGCAGCCGGCGTCCCCCAGGCATGGCTCGTCGAGCTGGCGCCGCTCGACCGGCCGGAGGCGGTGCCGGGCGCCGTCGTCAACGCGCTCGGTCTGCGCGAGACCGTGCTGCTCGCAGGGGAACTGTCCCTCCCCCACGACGACCCGGTGGCCCTGCTCGTCGAGTACTGCGCCCCGCGCAGCCAACTCCTGATCCTTGACAACTGCGAACACGTCATCGGCGCGGCAGCCGACCTCGCCGAGACGCTCCTGACCCGCTGCCCGGGGCTCACGATCCTCGCCACCAGCCGTGAACCCCTGGGAGTCCCCGGCGAGTCCGTGCGCCCCGTCGAGCCCCTGCGGCCCGAGCAGGCGCACCGCCTCTTCACGGAGCGCGCCTCCGCCGTCCGTCCCGACGCCGCCGACGCGCTCCGCGACGAGGAGGCCGTCACCGAGATCTGCCGGCGCCTCGACGGGCTGCCGCTCGCCATCGAGCTGGCGGCGGCCCGGCTGCGGCTGCTGACCCCCCGGCAGATCGCCGACCGCCTCGACGACCGCTTCCGCCTGCTCACCACAGGAAGCCGCACGGTGCTGCCCCGTCAGCAGACCCTGCGCGCCGTCGTCGACTGGTCCTGGGAGCTGTTGGACGAGCGGGAGCGTACGGCGCTGCGCGAGCTGTCCGTCTTCGCCGGCGGCTGGGACCTCACGGCGGCCGAGGCCGTGTGCACCGGCCCGGCAGCCGACCTGGTCGGCGCACTCGTGGACAAGTCCCTGGTCGTCGCCGCCCCGTCGGCCGGGCAGGACGGGCTGCCCGGCATGCGCTACCGCATGCTGGAGACCATCCACGAGTACGCCGTCGAACGCGCCGCCGAGGAACCCGAGGCGCACGCCGCCGCCGAGCTGCGGCACCGCGCGTGGGTGCGTGCCCTGGTGGAGGAGGCCGAGCCGCGGCTTCGCTCCGGTGAGCAACTGCCGTGGATCGGCCGTCTGGAGACCGAGCTGGACAACATCCGCGCCGCCCTGCACCGCTCCCTCGCCGCGGGCGACGAGGAGGAGGCCGGTGCGCTGTGCCTCGCCATGGGCTGGTTCTGGGGGCTGCGCAACTACCGCCGTGAGGGCCTCGCCTGGGTCACCCGCACCCTGCGCCTCGGCATCGCCCTCGACACCCGCGCGGAGAGCGTCCGCCACGGCGACCTGCCCGACGACGGCGACGACATCACCGACCTCGTGGACGCCTTCCTGGACGCCCCGGACGGCGGAGCCGACCACCCGCGCCACGCCCTGCGCATGGACCTGCGCATGCTGCACCTCTTCTACCGCAGCGAACTGTCCATGCTGGGCCACGTCCCCGACGGCGAACGCGTCGAGCGGTACGTGAACCAGGTCCGCGGCCACTTCGCGCGCGGCGGCCCCCACGCGGCCCGTATGCCCGGCATCGTCTGGCCGCTGATCGCCCACCACGCCGGCGACGCGGCCCGGGCCCAGGAGGCCACCGACCGCGCCCTCCGCCACTGCCGTGCCCACGGCGGCGACTGGGAGATCGGCGTCGCCCTCCTCCTGCGCACCCATATGCTCGTCGACTCCCCGGGCGGCATGCCGGGCATCGACGACGACCTCGACGAACTGCGCACGCTCAGCCGCCGTGTCGGCGACCGCTGGATACGCGCGCAGACATGCAGCGCGGCAGGCGAGGCGGCCATGGCCCGAGGCCGCTTCGACGAGGCCGAACGCGAATACCGGGAAGCGCTGCGTTTCGCCTACGAGGTCGGCGCGTACGCCGAGTCCCCCTTCCTCCTCGCCCGGCTCGGCGAGATCGCCTACCGCGCGGGCGACCGGCCGGCCGCGCGGGCCGCACTGGACGAGTCGGCCACCGCACTCGACCGGTACGGCGTGTCGGACGCCAGGGCCTTCCTGCTGTTGCTGCGCGCCCAACTCGCCCTGGACGACCAGGACTCCCGGCAGGCGCGGGAGCTGTACGAGGAGGCCCGGGCGGTCATGCTGCGTATCGCGCCGCCCCCGCAGTTCACGGTGTGGACGTACAGCGTCGGCGCCCTGGTGGAGGCCGCCGAGTCCGGCCCGGCGCACGCCCTGCCGCTGCTCGGCACAGCCTTCCGTGAGGCCGTGGAGAAGGGCTGCGCCGAGGCGGTGGTGTCCGCACCCGTGGACATCGCCGCGAGCCTCCTCGCCGACCTCGGGGACGGTGTCCGCGCGGCCCGGCTGCTCGGCGCGGTGACCCGGCTGCGCGCCGGCCGCCCCCGCCCCATGCCCGAACGTGCCGGCGCCGAGCGGGCCGAGGCCGCCGCCCGCGCCCAGCTGGGCAAGGAACGCTTCGACGCCGAGTACGCCCGCGGCACGTCCCTCGGCCCGGACGGCGTCGCCGGCGAGCTGGCCCGGGCGCTGCGCGACCACCCCGCCGCGGTCACGAGCAGGTGAAACGCGACTCCGCCCAGTCGCCCAGGGCCAGCCTGTCCAGGTGGTTGTGCGGTTCGACCACCAGCCGTACGGTCCTGCGCCCGGTGATGTCGACATGCACCGGCACCGCCGGGTCCCCGCCCTTGACCCTCCCGGACCGCCACAGCCGCTCCCCGTCGGCGTAGACGGAGAAGTACACCTTCCCCAGCTTCTGCGTCAGATCGTCCACGCCGACCAGAGCGTCGTACGAGGTGCAGGACCGGTTGAGGTCGATCGTGACGGACGAGTCGCCGTGCACGGTCACCCCGCGCGCGTACGAGGTGCCGGCGACGGACAGCCTGTACCGCTGCCATACCCAGCTGCTGCCCGCGAGCCGGATCTCCGGCGCGGTGCCGTCGCCGGTGACGTCGTACGACAGTTCGTTGAGCCGGTACACGGCCGGCGCGGGCCGCGGGGTGGGCGTCGGGGTCGGTGACGGTGTGGGCGTCGGGGTCGGTGTGGGCGTGGGCTCGGGCGGCGGCGCCGGTTTCGGCGTGGGCCTCGGCGCCGGCGTCCGGCTGGGGGTCGGCGTCGGCGTCGGGGCCGGCTTGACCGCCGCCGGTGCGGGCGGGGGCGGCGTCGGTGCCGGCGTGGGCGTGGGCGTGGGAGAGGGCGCGGGCGGCTGCGGCCGGACCACGGGCGCCGACGAGGGCGGCGCCGCGACCGGCTTGTCCGGCTCGCCGTGGCTGCCGGCCAGCGCGAGCGCCACCGCGGCGGCGGCAGCCGCCACCACACCCGCGGCGATACCGGCCTTCACCGGCGCACCCAGCCCCTCCGACGCCGCGGCCGTACCGGCCGATCCGCCCGCCCCGCCGGAC
>NZ_JALLGL010000427.1 GCF_023072675.1 Streptomyces sp. XM83C | reverse complement strand
CCCACCCCCCTCACGCCGCCGGGGACCTCAGCGCCCCCTGACGTCGTGCACACGGAAAGCAGCACAGCGATGAGCCACAGCAGGGGCAGAGGGCTGGAGGCCGGTGCCCTCAGCCTGACCGACACCGTGGTGATGGCAATCGCGGACGTCGCCCCGACGTATTCGCTGGCCGCGACGACGGCCGTGCTCGTCGCGGCGGCCGGCACGGCAGGTCCGGCGGCACTGCTGTACTGCGCGATACCGATGGCGGGGATCGCGCTGGCCTTCAGCTGTCTCAGCCGGATCGATGTGAACGCGGGCGCCAGTTACTCGTGGGTGGGCCGAACGCTCCATCCCTTCCTCGGTTTTGTCAGCGGCTGGGCGCTGGTGGTGTCGGCGACGCTGTTCATGGTGGCGGGTTCGCTGCCGGCGGGCTCGCTGACGCTGGCGCTGTTCGACGAGGAACTCGCCGAGAGCACCGCGCTGTCGACAGTGGTGGGGGCGGGCTGGTTCCTGCTGATGCTGGGCGTGGTGCTCGGCGGTGCGCGGCTGACGGTGCGTGCGCAGTTGCTGATGTCGGGGGTGGAGCTGGCGATCCTGCTGCTGTTCGCGGTGCCGGCGCTGTGGCATGCCGGGCAGGCCCGCCCGTTCGACTGGTCGTGGCTCGGGACGGCCCGGTTCGACGGGGTGTCGGGGTTCGCGTCGGCGGCGCTGGTGGCGGCGTTCTACTACTGGGGCTGGGACGTGGCCTGCAATCTCAGCGAGGAGACCCGTGACAGCCGCCGTACGACGGGGCCGGCGGGGTTGATCGGGCTGGGCGTGGTGTTCGTCCTGTTCGAGGTGTACACGATCGCGGTGACCACGGTCCTGACACCGGAGGAGATCGCGGACGGCGGGACGAACGCGCTGGCGGCACTGGGCGAGGCGGTGTGGCCCGGGTGGGGCGGGCGGGTGCTGGCGGTGGCGGTGATGCTGTCGACGATCGCCACGCTGGAGACGACGCTGATCCAGGTGACGCGGTCGCTGTTCGCGATGGGCCGGGACCGTACGATGCCGGCTGCGCTGGGCCGGGTGCATCCGCGCTGGAACACGCCGTGGGTGGCGATCGTGGTGGTCGGGGCGGTGGCGCTGGTGATGCTGGTCGCCGCCAACGCGCTCGGCACGGTCGGGGACATCCTCTCGGACGCGATCCAGGCGATCGGCCTGCAGATCGCCGTCTACTACGGGCTGGCCGGGCTGGCGGCGGTCGTCGCGTACCGGAGGGTGCTGCTGAGATCGCCGCTGCATCTGCTGCTGGGCGGAGTCGGGCCGCTGCTGGGTTCGGCGTTCATGTTCTGGGTGTTCGTGGAGTCGCTGGGCGAGCTGAGCGGGGCCGCGGTCGCGATCGGGCTGGGCGGGCTGGCCGCCGGGGTGCCGCCGATGCTGTGGTACTGGCGGCGGGGCAGCGAGTACTACCGGCCGGCCCGGCTCGACGCCACGCGCAGCGTGCCCACGGAGTACGACGGGTCGCCCAAGGGCCCGGCCGCGTCGCCGCACCCCTACGAGGGCCTGCCCACCGACTTCTGAGCCGAGGGGGCGTGATGGCACGAGAGCGTTTCGCTCCCGACTTCGACCCCGACTGCGGGGACACGGCGCTGACGTCGGCGCGGCAGGACGTCGTCATCGGCCGCTGGCAGGGGCTGCGGGAGCTGCTGCGGGCCACCGGCGCGGACTGGGAGGTGCGCGGGCACCGGGTGCGGATGCTGGCGGAGGCGTGCGCGGACAGGTCGGCGGTGGAGATGTGGCTGGCCGCGGAGCCGGACAGCGCGGACGCGCTGGTGCTGCGGGCGGCGACGGAGACCAGCCGGGTGTTCCGGCTGGCGATCGCCGCGGGCCGGGGTGTGCCGGTCGAGCAACGGCGGCTCGACTCGGCGGTACGGGCCTGCCTGGCCGCCGCCGAGGCGGCACCGGACGACCCGACGCCGTGGGTGTCGCTGATCTCCGTGGCGCGGCTGTACCCGGCGGGCGTGCGGCGCGGCGAACTGGCCCGCTGGTGGGACGAGTTGTACCGCCGCGACCCGTACAGCGGTGAGGGGCACCTTCAGGTGCTGCACTATTACTCGGCCCGCTGGCACGGCACGCACGGCCTGATGTACGACTTCGCGCGGGAGGCGGCCGGTGCCGCGCCGGAGGGCAGCCCGCTGCCGGTGCTGGTGCAGTACGCGCGCGTGGAGGAGTACCGGTACGCGCTCGACGCCGCCGGCGGCGACCGGGGCGCGGTCGGGCTCGGTCACTTCGGTCACGACGGCGCCGTCAGCGACGTACGGCGCACCTGGCAGCGGTGGATCAGCGCGCGCCCGCCGGGCCCGGTCACCCCGGCCGAGCTGCGCGACGTCAGCTGTCTGGCGCACGCGGCGTGTCTCGCGGGCGTGCGGGACGTCGCGGCGGAGCTGCTGCGTCTGCTGGGCCGGCGGGCGACGCGGACACCGTGGTCCTACACCGGCGACCCGGCCCGTCAGATCCTCAGGTGGCGCAAGGAACTCGGGGTGGGGTGAGCGGGGGGCGGGCCGTGCGGGCACAGGGTGGTGCCCTTCAGGGTCCGCCGGACGGGGCCCGGCCCGGCTCAGGCGTCGCGGAGTGCGGCGAGCGCGGTGTCCAGGTCGGCCGGGCGGGGCCGGTTGTGGGGCAGCCGGGAGAGGAGCGCCGCCATGCCGCAGGTGTCGGTGAGGGCGGAGAACACCAGGCCGCCCGCTACGGCGGCCGACAGCAGCCGGAAGGCAGGATGCACCAGCACCCCGAGCAGCAGTCCGAGCAGGACGACGGTGCCGGCGGTGAACCGCACCTGGCGTTCCATGCTCCAGCCGGCCCGGACACCGCTCCCGGCGGGCCGGTGCAGGTCGTGGCCGGCGGCGGCCCAGGCGCCGGTGCCGCCGGTGAGGGTGGCGGCGGTGACGCCGTGCTCGGCGAGGAGGAGGCAGGCACGCCGGGAGCGGTTGCCGGACGCGCACACGACGAGGACGTCCCGGCGGGCGGCGGCGTCCCGTACGGCGTCCACGGCGTGCGGCAGCCGGTCGAGCGGCACGTTGACCGCGCCGGGCACATGGCCGGAGGCGTACTCGCCGGGTGTGCGCACGTCGAGGACGGTCAGTGCGCCGAGCCTGGTGCGGGCCTGCTCGACGGTGAAGGCGACGGGAGCGGAGGAGGGGGAGGTCATGGCAGAGGGATCCTTGTGCGTCGACGTCGTCCCGAAGCGGGACGTACAGTACCCCTAGGGGTATTCAGGGAGGAGCGATTGTGGAACTGGAGCTGGAGGGCGACGACCTGAAGGCGGTGCTGAACCGTCTGCGCCGCGCCCAGGGTCAGATCTCCGGGGTGATCCGGATGATCGAGGAGGGACGTGACTGCGAGGAGGTCGTCACCCAGCTCGCCGCGGCCTCGCGGGCCCTGGACCGGGCCGGGTTCGCGATCATCGCCACGGGTCTGCAGAAGTGCGTGACCGACATGGAGTCGGGCCGCGCCGACGGGGAGAACCCCGAGGCGATGCGCGCCCGCCTGGAGAAACTCTTCCTGTCCTTGGCCTGAGCCGTCCCGGGGCCGTGCCGGCCGCCGCGCGGCCCTGCCGCTGTGCGGGCCTCACAGCGCCGCGTCCAGCAGCATGAAGGCGGCCACTGCCAGCAGCAGTACGGCGAAGACGCGCCGCAGGGCGTCCGCGGACACCTTGGCGGCGAGCCGCCTGCCGTCCCACGCGCCGAGGACGGCGGCGCCGATGAACGGCCCGGTGACGGACCAGTCCAGGGTGCCGATCGTGCCGGAGCGCAGCGCGAGCGCGGCCGGCGCGTTGACGGTGATCACGAGCAGGCTGGTGCCGACGGCCGCCCGCATCCGCATTCCCAGGACCCCTGTGAGCGCGGGTACGACGAGGAAGCCGCCGCCGACGCCGAGCACTCCGGTCAGCCCGCCGAGGCCGGCGCCCGCTGCGGCGGCTTGTGCGGGGCGGACCCGGGTGACGGTCCGGGGGGTGCCCGGGGCGGTGG
>NZ_JALLGL010000426.1 GCF_023072675.1 Streptomyces sp. XM83C | reverse complement strand
GGGCTCGGGAATGGGTATAAGAGACAGGCCGGGGGCTTCCGACGTCGGGCGGGGGTCGGCCGGTCCCGAGGCTGACGGGCCTCGATGAGGTGGGGCAGGACGGTTCCGAGGCTGACAGGGCTCGAGATCGGTCGGTCCCGATGCCGGTCGCGAAGCCGGACATGCCCGCGGCCGGTTAGTCCCGCGGCCGGTCGGTCCCGACGTCGATCAGGCCCGAGGCTGAGCGGCCTCGAGGCCGCTCGGATCCGAAGTCGGCCGTTCCCGGATCCGCACATGCCCGAGGCCGGCCGTTCCCGGATCCGCACATGCCCGAGGCCGGGCGGCCCCGGAACCGTACATGCCCGAGGCCGGTCAGCTCCGGGGCCGGGCCGACGGGCCGGGGTGGGTGCGGGCCTGCCGGGGTGTCAGCGGCCCGTGGTCCTCGGCGCAGACGATCACCGCACGCAGTGGTTCACCGCAGTCCGAGTGTCGTACCTCCAGCGGCGGCCCCTCCGGGTCCGCGGTGTACCGGTCGCCCCACTGCTTGAGTGCGATCATCGCCGGCCACAGATCCCAGCCCTTGCGGGTGAGCCGGTACTCGCGCCGGGTCCGGCTGCCCGGCTCACGGTAGGCGGCAGTCTCCAGGATTCCGGCGGCCACCAGCTTGCGCAGCCGGTCCGCCAGTACGGCCTCGGAGAGCCCGACGTGCCGCCGGAAGTCGTCGAAGCGCCGGACGCCGTTCATGGCATCCCGGATCAGCAGCAGCGACCACTTCTCACCGACCAGTTCCAGCGTCCGCTGGACGGTGCAGTTCTCGGTGCTCGTCTCCAGCCAGTTCATGCACCCATCCTAGGCTGGCTTCGTCATTGACAGCCAGGTTGGCGCATGCATAGCCTGCGGCCATCTAACTTCAGCATTCGAAGCCAGCAGTGGGAGTGGGCATGCGCAGGTCCCGGACATTCGAATGGGGCGACCCGGCGGTCACCGCCGCCGCCGTCCCGCACGGCAGCGGCCTCGACTTCCTCCGCGAGATCATGGCCGGGCGTCTGCCCGCCCCGCCGGTCGCCGCGATGCTGGGCTTCACCCTCGAAGAGGCCGAACACGGCAGGGCCGTCTTCACGCTGGAGCCGGGGGAGGAGCACTACAACCCGATCGGCAGCGTCCACGGCGGAGTCTTCGCCACCCTGCTGGACTCGGCGGCCGGCTGCGCCGTGCAGTCCGTGCTGCCGCAGGGCACCGGATACACCTCGCTCGACCTCACCGTGAAGTTCCTGCGCCCGGTCACCGTCGACACGGGCAAGATCCGCGCCGTCGGCACCGTGCTCAACGCCGGCCGCCGCACCGCCCTCGCCCAGGCCGAACTCCGCGACTCCGAGGACCGGTTGCTGGCCCACGCCACCAGCACCTGCATGCTCTTCCCCGTCCAGCAGAACTGACCGCCCGCCCCCGCCCGGCTCCAGGCGCCACACCTGCCGGGCGGGGGCGGCCGGCTGTCAGCGTGCCGCCGTGCGCAGCTCCGCCAGCATCCGCAGATGCCGCCGTACCGCCGCCAGGGCCTTCGGGTCGAGGTCGGCGACCAGTGTGGTGTCCTCACCGGCCGGGGCGTCCGCCACCGTGGCGCCGTCGGGCCCGTACACCGCGCTGGAGCCCGCACAGGGGCGGTGGGCCGGGCCGCCGAGCGGGTTGGCGAACACCGTGTACACCGTGTTCTCCAGGGCTCGGGCCCTGAGATAGACGGCCGCCCGGTGCTCGGTGCCCGAGGCGTACGCGGCCGGGTACAGCACGGCGTGCGCGCCCGTCAGGGCCGCCGCGCGGGCGTGCTCGGGGAACGACATGTCGTAGCAGACGCCCAGCCCGAGCCGCCAGCCGTCGACGGAGAGGGTGCTCGCCCTGCTGCCGGGAGAGAACAGGGCGGCCTCCTCGTCGTGCCACAGATGCCGCTTGTCGTACGGGACGGAGACGGTGCCGTCGGGCTCCACCGCCAGCAGCGAGTTGGTGAGCGGCCCGCCGGGACGGCGTACGGCGGCGCCCAGGAGCACCGTGACCCGGTGGTGGGCCGCGACCCGGACGAGCGGTTCCATACGGCGGTCGGTGACCTGCCCGGAGCGGTCGGCACGCACGGCCGCCGCGCCGTCGTCCCGGGCGAGGCGGCGCAGGTCGTAAGAGCACAGATGCAGTTCGGGGAGTACGACGACGCGGGCGCCCCGCCGGGCCGCGTGGCCGGCCCGTCCGGCGGCGATCCGGACGTTGCCCGCGATGTCGAGAGGCCGGGCCGCGGTCTGCACGACCGCGATCCGCAGCGGCGATTCCGGCAGACCGGGACAGGCGGTCACCGGCCGGCCCCCGGGACGCGGGGGGCGCCGGGGTCGCCCTCCGTGACAGGTGCCGTGTTCGGTCCGGCCTCGGTGGCGGGTGCCGTGTTCGGTCCGGCCTCGGTGACGGGTGCCGTGTTCGGTCCGGCCTCGGTGACAGGTGCCGCGCCCCGTCCGGCCTCGGTGACAGGGGCCGTGCCCGGTCCCGCCCCCGCGACAGGGGCCGCGCCCCGTCCGGCCCCCGCGACACGCGCCGTGCCCGGTTTCGCGCCGTCCCGCTCGACGACGACCCGGTGCCCGGACAGGGCCCCGGCGTCCTGCCCGGCCGGCAGGGGGACGTCCACCAGCAGGTCGTCGTACAGGGCCGACGGGTAGGTGCCGAGCGGTGTCGGGCTGCCGTCGGCGTCGAGCAGCGTCACCCGCCACTCCCGCGCACCGGCGCCGCCCGGACCCGTCGCCGCCACCCGCAGCGTGCCGCCGGGCCGGACCTCGGCGGCGGCGACGATCTGCGTGCGCTCGACGGGCTCGCCCAGGGCGTACATGGCGCCGTGCTTGACCAGCGGCCGTACCGGCCCGTCCGGGAGGTGCGCGGCGACGACCTCACCGATGTACAGGGTGTGCGAGGGCAGCGGCACCACCTGCCGCAGCAGGCACTCCACGGCCACCACCCCGCCCGTCACCCACGGCGTGCCCGTCGCCTCCGGGGCGCCGAGGCCGACGAGGTCGCTGCCGGTCTTGTCGATGTCGGCGCGGGAGAAACTCCCGGCGAAGTCGGCGAGCGCCGCCTGGTCCTCGGCGCACAGCGTCACCGAGAACTCACCCGCCTCCTCCACCCGCCCACCGGTCACACAGCGCGGCCCGAGCGCCACGGCCGCGTACAGGGGCTGCTTGTTGACGAAGCAGGACCACTCGGCCGACATCACGTTCACGGTGCCGTCGACGTTCGTGCAGACCAGGCCGACCGTGCTGGTCAGCCTCTTCCACAGATCGGCGGGCAGGTCACGGCTCATGTGCTCGTCTCCGTCGGGTCGTTCCTCGGGTCGTCTGCTCTTCCCGCCCGCGGGGCGTCGGCTTTCCCGCCCCGCGGGGCGTCCGCTCTTCCGCTTCGCGGGGCTTCCGCTCTTCCGCTCCGCGCCGCGCCGGTCCGCGCGCGTCCCCGGTCTTCGGCCGGCGCGGCACGCGGATCGTCCGGTGGTGAGGAGCGCGGGACGCCGGCCCGCCCGGCCCCCGGCCCGCCGGGCTGCGGCGCGGTGCTCAGCGCGAGCCGGAACCCCACCGGGTACAGCGGGCCGGGAAAGGGGCCGTGGCGGCGGCGGGTGCGGGTGAGGTCGCCGTACCGGCAGAAGCTGCCGCCGCGCGCCACCCGGTAGCCGCCCATGGTCTGCACGAGGTGGTCGGCCACGAACGGGCCGCCGCAATAAGACACCGTTTCAGATGGCCTGATCGCTCGTTGGGCCGTGCATGACGGATCTGGTGGAGCGGTTGGTGCCGGACGAGTTGTGGGCGCTGTTTCGGCGGGTGGTGCCGCCGACGGAGGTCATACGCCCGCAGGGCGGCGGCAAACGGAGGGCCGGTGACCGCGAGTGCCTGGCGGCGATCATTTTCGTGGCCACCTCGGGCTGCACGTGGCGGCAGTTGCCACCGGTGTTCGGGCCGGCCTGGCCCACGGTCTACCGGCGCTTCGCCCAGTGGAGCCGGGACCGAGTCTGGG
>NZ_JALLGL010000425.1 GCF_023072675.1 Streptomyces sp. XM83C | reverse complement strand
GCGCTGGGGGTGCCCCCTCCGGGGGAGGCACCCCGTCAGCGCCGGGTGGTGCGGGCCGCCCCCGCGCCCGCACCCGCGCCGGGTGCCCGTCGTGCCGGTCCGCCCGCAGCGCCGGCGAGGTCAGCCCAGGCGGGAGGGGAGGCCGGCTGTGCAGAGGGCCTCGTCGCCCGCCGTGAGCAACAGGGCCTCCACCCCGGGCAGGGACTCCAGCCACGCCAGCCCCGCCCGCGCCCCCATCGCGAACGCCGCTGTCGCCCAGCAGTCCGCCCAGGTCAGGGAGGGCCCGACCACCGTCACCGACACCAGGTCCGTCACCGCGGAGCGCCCCGTGCGCGGGTCGAGCACATGGTCTCCCCGCTCCGCCGTACCGGACGTCGCGACGGCCAGCCGGTCCACCCCCGCCGCGGAGATCACCGCCGCCAGCCCACCCGGCCGCAGCGGATCGGCGATGCCCACCCGCCACGGCCGCTCCGGCCCCGGCGCGCCGAACATCTGCACATCGCCGCCGCCGTTGACGCTGACCCCGCTCGCGCCCGCCGCCAGCAGCGCACGCGCGGCACGCTCGGTGGCCCAGCCCTTCACGATGCCCGTCGGGTCGAAGGAACCGGCGTACCGCAGACTGAACCAGCCGTCGCTGACCCGCTCCGCCTCGGTGCCCAGCTCCAGCACCTCGGCGACCTCCGGATCGCAGCCGTCGAACGTCAGCTCACCGCGGGCCAGCCGCGAGACCTGGCTGTCCTCCCGGTAGGTGCTGAACACCGCGTCGGCCCGACGCAGCCCCGCCACGGCCTCGTCCAGCGCCGCGCGCATCGCGTCCGGTTCCCCGCCGCGGACGTCGAAGGAGAAGACCGTCCCCATGATCTCCTCCACCCGGCGAACCGCGGCGGGAGCCTCTCCGGAGGTGCTCACCGCGTCAGCCACCGGCCCGGTCCAGCGCCGATTGCAGCGATGTGCGGTATCCCTCGCTGGTGTAGGTGGCGCCGGATACGGTGTCGATGTCCGCGCTCTGCGCGGTGACGGCCGCCTGGTTGAGTTCGGGTACGGCTGTCGCGGTGACCTCGCTGCTGTGGCCGCCCTGCGGTGCCTGCACCGCCTCCGCGCGGACGACGCGGCCACCGCTGACCGTGATCCGTACCTGCACCGGGCCGTACTGGGTCTGCGCCACGTCGCCCGCGACGACCGTCTGTCCGGTGCCCTGGGCGCCGCCGGCCGTCTTCATCTTGTCCAGCGCCGATTGCAGCGATGTGCGGTATCCCTCGCTGGTGTAGGTGGCGCCGGATACGGTGTCGATGTCCGCGCTCTGCGCGGTGACGGCCGCCTGGTTGAGTTTGGGTACGGCGTCCGCCGTGACCTCGCTGCTGTGGCCGCCCTTCGGCGCCTGCACCGCCTCCGCGCCGGTGATCTTCCCTCCCGCGACGGTGAGCCGGACCTGCACGGCCCCGTACTGGGTGGCAGCCGCGTCGCCGGTCACTGTGGTGCCGACGGCCGCTCCGCCGCCGCCCTGGGGTGCCGCACCGCCCGCCGCCTGCGCGGACGACGGATCGGACGCCGGCTTCAGCGCCAGCAGCAGCACGATCCCGGACACGGTGGCCGCGGTCGTCAGCACGACACGCCGTACGGGGTGACTCTTCCTCATCGCTCCTACAGCTCCAGCCTGATCGGTCGCTACATCTCGAAGGACTCGTGGTGGATCCGCCGCGCGGGAACCCCCGCGCCGCGCAGTGCCTCGTACACCGACTGCGCGAACCCGGGCGGCCCGCACATGAACACGTCGTGCGACTCGATGTCGGGCACCTTCTCCCGCAGCCGCTCCGCCGAGATGTCCGGCCGTGCCCCGTCCGGGCTGTTGACCGCGTACATCAGCCGCGCCCCGCGCTCCTCCGCGATCTGCGCCAGCTCGTCCCACAGCGCCAGGTCCTGCGTGGTGTTGGCGCGGTACAGCAGCGTGATGTCACCGGGCGCGCCCGGCAGTGTCTCGAACAGCGCCCGCATCGGGGTGATGCCGACGCCGCCCGCCACCAGCAGCACCTTGCCCCGGCTGCGCCGGTGCGCGGTCAGCGCGCCGTACGGGCCCTCCGCCCACACGCGCGTGCCGGGCGTCAGCTCCCGCAGGCGGGCGCTGTGGTCGCCGATCGCCTTCACGGTGATCCGCAGCAGGTCCGGCCGGGGCGGCGCCGACAGCGAGTACGGGTGCGAGCTGAACCGCATGCCCGGCGCGAGGAACCGCCAGCGGAAGAACTGCCCGGCCTCCGCGCCGATCCGGTGCAGCCGGCGCCCGCCGATCAGCACCGACACGACACCCGGCGCCTCCTCCACGACCGCCTCGACACGCATGCGGTGCCGCAGGTTCAGCCGGACCGGGGTGAGCACCCGGTACCACAGCAGCAGGGCGGTGACGGCGCCGTACAGCCCGTACCAGAAGGTCTTGGCGGCGGGCTCCACGGCGAAGTCGTTGCCGGTGCTGATCTGGTGCCAGAACGTCAGGAACACCGCGGCGTACGTCAGCAGGTGGACGTGGTACCACAGGTCGTACGGCAGTCTGCGGCGGACGGGGCCCACCGAGATCAGGCCGATGACCACCAGCAGACCCGTGCCGATCGCGGCCTTGCCCATGTCGGGGAGCTGCTGCACGGAGTCCACGGTCTGGGCGACGATGTCGCCGAGCGTCCGGCCTCCCTGCAGCGCGTACCCCCACATCGTCAGGAAGACGTGGGCGACGACGAGGCAGAGCGTGTAGCGGCCGGTCATGGCGTGCCAGCGGGCCACCCGGTCCGAGCCGACCCGCCGTTCCAGGGCGGGCACGCGGGCCATCTGGAGCACGACCAGCGCCATCAGATAGCCGGCCAGCAGTCCGGTGATGCGCCCGGCGTTGACGATCCGGCCGGTGGTGTCCGCGATGGACGTGGTGTTCTGCCACCACAGCCACAGCACGCCCGCCGCGCCCGCCCACAGAGCGATCAGCAGCGGGACGGCGGGGGAACGTTTCGGACGGATGCGGCGCATCGTCTGTCGGCGGGCGGCACGGCCGCCTGCGAGCGTGGTGGTCACGCGTTTCCTCCGTGGGACGGGACCCTTGGCCCACAGATACGTGCCGGACCAGCGATGTGTTCAGTGCGGCGCCACGGTGTGACCGCCTGTCAGAAGCCTGTGACCGCGATCGGCCCGGAGGCGGTGCCGATCGCGATGTGCGGCCGGGCGGCCGGATCGGCCCAATGCAGGATGCGCCGCATGGCGTCCGCCGGCACCGACACACAGCCGGCTGTCGCCCCGCGCCCGTCGACGTGCAGGAAGATCCCGGCGCCGCGGCCCCGCACCGGCTTGCGGTAGTTGAAGCCGATGACCAGGGCGTGGGCGTACTGCGTGCGGTAGGTGATCAGGTGCTCCGACTCGGCGGCCCGGCAGTCGGCGGGACGCGGCTCGGTCCAGCGGTTGTAGGAGCGGGAGGCGTTGTCCTGGCACCACCAGGAGTCCTGGTGCACGCGCCGGTACGGCATCCGTGTCCCACCGGGCGCGGTCGCGATGCCGAAGCCGAACGGCAGGTCGTACAGGCCGGCCGGGGTGGTGTTCGTGCCCTGCCGGCGTGCGGTGCCGGCGACGAGCCCGCGGGCGCCGAACCGTGCGGGCGCGCTCCCGGCGACCGTCCAGCGTCCCGCGCGCCGTTCCCACCAGGTGAGGGTGCCGGTGGTGGCGCCGGCGTGCGGGGCGACAGCCGTGAGCAGTTGGGTGCCGCCGCCGGTGTCGGCCATACGGGAGGGCAGCGGGGCGGGGACGGGGGCGCCGCGGGTCCGCGCGGGGCCGGTCCCCGTGGTGCCGTCCGTGGCGGGTGCCGCTGCGGCCGGCGGGGTGAGGAGCAGGCAGGTGGTGACGAGGAGGCCGAGCGCGATCGCCCGGCCCGGCGGTACGGCGAGACGACCGGTGCGCATGCGGCCGACGGTAGCCGCGGCTGCGGTGGGCGGCAGCGTGGGCGGTCCGTTCAGGGGGCGGGGTTCACGCGGCGGACGGAGG
>NZ_JALLGL010000424.1 GCF_023072675.1 Streptomyces sp. XM83C | reverse complement strand
GTGCGGGGGGCGAAGGGGACGCCGTGAGCGGTGAGGGGGCCGAGGGGCGCTCCGTCGGGTCGGAGGCGGTCGTATGACCGTGCGGGTGCTGCTCGCCGACGACGAGCACCTCATCCGGGGCGCGCTGGCCGCGCTGCTCGCGCTGGAGGACGATCTGGTGGTCGTCGCGGAGGCGGCGAGCGGGCCGGAGGCGCTGGCGATGGCGCGGGCGCACGAACCGGACGTCGCCGTCCTCGATCTTCAGATGCCGGGCGCCGACGGTGTGAGAGTCGCCACATCCCTGCGGTCCGAACTGCCCGGCTGCAAGGTGCTGATCGTCACCAGTCACGGCCGGCCCGGACATCTGAAACGGGCCCTCGCGGCCGGTGTGCGGGGGTTCGTCCCCAAGACGGTCAGTGCCCAGCGGCTCGCCGAGATCATCCGTACCGTGCAGGCCGGAAACCGGTACGTGGACCCCGAGTTGGCGGCGGACGCGATCTCCGCCGGGGACTCACCGCTGACCGCCCGTGAGGCGGAGGTGCTGGAACTCGCCGCCGACGGCGCGCCCGTGGCGGAGATCGCCGAACGGGCCGCGCTGTCCCCGGGGACCGTGCGGAACTACCTCTCTTCGGCCGTCTCGAAGCTGGGTGCGGAGAACCGTCATGCGGCAGTGCGTCTCGCACGCGAGCGAGGTTGGGTATAGTTGCTCTCGCGCCACGGCGCAGCGCGGACGTAGCTCAGTTGGTAGAGCGCAACCTTGCCAAGGTTGAGGTCGCCGGTTCGAGCCCGGTCGTCCGCTCCATGATGAAAGGCCCGGTCATCCGACCGGGCCTTTCGCTTTCCCGTATGCCGACGCGGAACACCAAGGCCTTTGTGGGCGGGAAGGCCTCCGGTGGATGCCGGAGGCCTTCCCGCCGTGGGCGTGGACCGGTCGTCAGGACCAGGGCGTGCCCGTCAGACGCTCGTACGCCTCGATGTACTTGGCGCGGGTCGCCTCGACGACCTGCTGCGGCAGCGGCGGCGGGGGCTGCTCGCTCTTGCGGTCCCAGCCGGACTCGGCCGAGGTCAGCCAGTCACGGACGTACTGCTTGTCGTACGACGGCTGGGCGCGGCCCGGCTCCCACAGGTCGGCCGGCCAGAAGCGGGACGAGTCGGGGGTGAGCACCTCGTCGGCGAGGACCAGCTCGTCACCGTCGTAACCGAACTCGAACTTGGTGTCGGCGAGGATGATGCCGCGGTCGCGGGCGATGTCCCGGGCGCGGGAGTAGACGGCGAGGGTGGTCTGGCGGAGCTGGGCGGCGGTCTCGGCGCCGACCTGGCGGGCGACCTCCTCGTAGGAGACGTTCTCGTCGTGCTCGCCGACCTCGGCCTTGGTGGCCGGGGTGAAGATCGGGGCGGGGAGTTCGGAGCCGTCGACGAGGCCTTCGGGGAGGGCGAGGCCGCAGACCGTGCGGGACTGGTCGTACTCGACGAGTCCGGAGCCGGTGAGGTAGCCGCGCGCCACGCACTCGACGGGCACCATCCGCAGCGACTTGCAGACCAGGGTGCGGCCGGCCCAGTCGGCGGGGGCTCCTTCGGGCAGCTCGGTGGAGAGGACGTGGTTGGGCACCAGGTCGGCGAGCTGGTCGAACCACCACAGGGAGAGCTGCGTGAGGACGCGGCCCTTGTCGGGGATCTCGGTCGGCAGCACCCAGTCGTAGGCGGAGATGCGGTCGCTCGCGACCATCACGAGGTCGCCCGCCTCGGTCTGGTACAGGTCGCGCACCTTGCCGGTGTGCAGATGCACCAGGCCCGGCACCTGGATCGGCTCGGGCTTTTCGACGAATCCGGACACGGTTCCTCCCCGTGGTTCTGTCCAATGGCTCGATTCTCCCGTATGCGGCGTTCCGGTGGCGGGCCGGGGTGTCGGGGGGTGAGCGGCGGCACGGACGGTGTGGGTGGGTTCAGTCGCGTTTGCAGATGCGGTCGAGGAGGTTGGCGGTGGCGCGCTGGATGCGGAGGTCGGCGTGGCCGGGGCGGTCGAGGGCGGGTGCCCAGGCGAACGTCCCGGATGCGAAGACCCAGGCGCCGGACGGGGCGCGGTACAGGGAGGTCTCCTGGTGGCGGAGGGCGCCGTCCGGGTCGGTGTACGGGGAGTGGGCGAGCAGGATGCGCTCGTCGTGCTCGGGGAGCGGGGTGCGCGGGAAGTAGCGGTCGGCCTCGCCGGCGACCAGGCCGTCGATCTCGTCGCCCTCGTGGGCGCCGGTGGCGTCCCACAGCCAGTGGTCGGCGTTGCGGACGATCAGGGGGTGCGGTTCGGGTACCCGGCCCTGGTACTGGATGCCGATCAGCTGCTGCTCGGGGCGGTCGATCTCCCGCCACAGCACGGGCTTGCCGGGGCCTTTGCGCTTGCGGCAGGTCATCAGCCGGTCCGGCACCCCGGACGGGGACGGGGCGAGTTCCACCTGCCAGTACATGGTGTTGGCGGACAGGAAGACCAGCGAGGTGCCGTGGTCGCGGGCCTTCTCGACGGTGCGGCGCATCGCGGCCGACCAGTACTCGTCGTGGCCGGGGAAGATCAGGCCCCGGTAGCGGGTGGGGTCGACATGGCCGCCGTGCAGGTCGCGGGCGTCGGCGTAGGCGAGGTCGTAGCCGTAGCGTTCGGCCCAGCGGATGACGTCGTAGGCGTGGCCGACGTGCAGGGGCAGGCCCGCGCCAGCGTAGGGGCGGTCGAAGGAGACGGTGGCGGCGGCGTCGCGTTCGCCGAGGAGACGGCCGTCGTCGTCCCAGGCGTGGTAGAGGCTGGCGCCGGTGCGGCCGTCCTCCGGATACAGGTTGTACGCCTGCCAGGTGACGTCGGGAAGGATCAGCAGCAGGTCGGCGGCGCGGTCGTCGCGGACGGTGAAGGGGATGTGGGAGCGGTAGCGGCCGTCGGCGGTGGTGAGGACGGCGACATAGGCGCCGACGCTCCAGTACGAGGGGACCTGCATCCGCCAGGACAGCCACCAGTGGTGGCAGGAGACGGTGCGGTCGGCGGCGAGCGGGGGCGGCTGGACGATACCGGACAGCCGCGGACTGGTGATGATCTTGGTGGCGCCGTCGCCGCCGTAGTGGCCGATGCGGTAGATGTCGACGGTGAACTCCTGCGGCGGGTTCACGGTGACGTGGAAGTCGACGGCACCGCCGGGGGCGACCGGGCCGGTGGAGATGAAGCCCTTGATCTGCTGATGCACGTCGTCGGCCGAGCGCAGGCCGCGATCGGCCGCGCCGTCGCCGCGCGGGCCCGGGACGCGGGCGGTGCGCGGGGTGCGCGGCGCCGGCTCGGGGTCGGGGGCCGGGTCGACGTACCAGGGGACGACCTGGCCGGTGTCGCCGAAGTACGTCTCGCCGCCGCGCAGCCAGGGCAGGGGACCCTGCCCGAAGGGGTCCGTGACGGCGTGCGCCAGCGCTCCCGACTCCCAGCGGCGGATCTGCTCCGAACCCATGGTCGCCCCCCTCCCTCACGCCCCCGTTGTCACATGTCGTCAGCCCATGCCATGCGCGCGAACGGTCCAAGCACATCACATTACGCACGCAACCTGTCACTGTTCGTTGCGAATTGGCCGAAAGTGGAAGTGCTTGCTCCGGTAGGTGGGGGAGTCTTCGCTGGTCAGACCAGCCGGACGGGCTTCTCCGGCCTTATCCCGGACGCCGTCAGCCACTCCCGCAGCGGGGACGGGTCACCGTCCTCGGTCAGGCTCAGCACCCTCGGGGTGAGGTCGGCGGCGCGCTCGCCGTCGATCAGCAGGGTCGGGCCGTCCAGCCAGTCGAGCCCCGGGGTGGCGCCCGCGGTGTCCATCGCGGCGCAGCACACCATCGCCGTCACATGGTCGGCGAGGATCTCGCGCGGGGTGCGCGGCGGCTGCAACGGGAACAGAGGCAGCGCCTTGTCGTCCCACAGCTCGCTGCCGGTGACGAGGTCCCCACGGGACGCCGGGGCTGCGGCCTCCTCGCGGGCCAGCTCGGCGGACAGACACTCGGCCAGTGCGGCGGCCCGCGGATTGCCCGCGGACGGCACCGGCGGACCCGCCAGATGCGCCAGCACCCGGGCGAGGGTGGGGCCGGAGGGGTCGGGGGG
>NZ_JALLGL010000423.1 GCF_023072675.1 Streptomyces sp. XM83C | reverse complement strand
CAGTACGGCGGCGGCCGTTACGCCCCCGTCCCCGTCCCCCAGACGGTCTCCACGACCTCGGCGGCCCTGCGCTGGGCGGTACCGGCCGCCGCCGTACTGGTCGCGTCGGCGGTGGTGGCCGGACGGATCCTGCGGAGACGGGGCTGACCGGCGACGGCCTGAACGAAGACGGGGCCGAACAGGACCACGGGCACACGGGCACACGGACAGGACCCGGGGACGCCGACAGGACCACGGGCACGGACAGGACCCGGGGACGCCGACGGGACCACGGGCACACGGACAGGACCCGGGGACGCCGACGGGACCACGGGCACACGGACAGGACCACGGGGGTACGGGAGACAGATGACCGTCATAGCGGTGACCGGGCACATCCGTCTGACCGAGGCCAGCCTGCCGCTCGTGCGGGAGGCGCTGCGCGAGACGCTCGCGCCGTACGCCGGTGACCTCACGGGCGTGTCCTGTCTCGCGGCGGGCGCCGACTCGCTCTTCGCCGAGGTCGTGCTGGAGCTGGGCGGGCGGCTCGTCGCGGTCGTACCGTCGCGGGACTACCGTTCGGCGGTGGTGACGCCCGAGCACGCCGGGACGTTCGACCGGCTCGTCGAGGCCGCCGACGACGTCACGGTCCTCGACCGCCCGGTCGCGGACGCGGCGGCGTACGAGGCGGCCAACCAGGAGATGCTGCGCCGCGCCGAACGCCTCGTCGCCGTATGGGACGGTGCACCGCCGGGCGGGCAGGGCGGCGGTACCGCCGACGCCGTGCTCACGGCCCGCGCGGGCGGCCTGCCCGTCGACGTGGTGTGGCCGGAAGGGGCAGCACGCGGCGCCTGAGCCGCGCCCCCGGCCCCCGCTCCCGAAGTAGGGTCGTCCCGTGAGCAACGAAGACATCACGTTGACCGCCGGCGACGCGGAAGTCGTCCTGACGCCAGGGAACGGCGGGCGGATCGCCGGACTGCGCGTGGGCGGCACCGAACTGCTGCGGCAGGGGGAGCGGTACGGGTGCTTCCCGATGGTGCCGTGGTGCGGCCGGATGCGGGAGGGACGCTTCCGGGACGGTGCCGTGGAGCACCGGATGCCGCTCAACGCCCCGCCGCACGCCATCCACGGCACCGCCCGCGACGGCGCCTGGAGCGTCGCCCGGCGCGGCACCGACGAGGCCGTCCTGACGTACGACCTGGTCGAGCCGTGGCCCTACCCGGGCCGGGTCACCCACCACATCGTCCTCGCGCCCGGCTCGCTGACGCTGACCATGGGCGTGGAGACGTACGGCTCGTCCTTCCCGGCGCAGGCCGGCTGGCACCCCTGGTTCCTGCGGAACCTCGGCGGCGAGGACGTACGCGTCGACTTCTCGCCCGCGTGGCAGGAGGAGCGCGGCGAGGACCACCTGCCGACCGGCAAGCGCATCGACCCCCTGCCCGGCCCCTGGGACGACTGCTTCGGCATGCCCGGCGGGGTGGACGTCACCCTCACCTGGCCGGGGCAGCTTGAGCTGAAGGTCACCAGCCGGGAGGAATGGGTCGTCGTCTACGACGAGCAGGCCGAGGCCGTGTGCGTGGAGCCGCAGACCGGCCCGCCGGACGGACTGAACACCGCCCCCCGCCTGGTCACCCCGCTGGACCCGCTGGAGGCCACCACCGTCTGGACCTGGACACGCCTGTGACCAGCGAGGCGGTGCCCGCCACCGCGGCCGGTCCGGGCCGGCGGGGCACCGCCTAAGCTGTCCGGCATGACGGACGTACGTGCGGCTCTGCTGCAGCAGATCAAGGACAAGGCCGTGGTGCACGGCAAGGTGACCCTGTCGTCGGGCATCGAGGCCGACTACTACATCGACCTGCGGCGCGTCACCCTCGACGGGGAGGCCGCGCCGCTGGTCGGGCAGGTGCTGCTCGACCTGACCGCCGAGCTGGAGTTCGACGCCGTGGGCGGGCTGACCATGGGTGCCGACCCGGTCGCCGCCGCCATGCTGCACGCGGCCGCAGCGCGCGGGAAGAAGCTGGACGCGTTCGTCGTGCGGAAGGCCGCCAAGGCGCACGGTCTTCAGCGGCGCGTGGAGGGGCCGGAGATCGCCGGGCGGCGGGTCCTGGTCGTCGAGGACACCTCGACCACCGGCGGTTCCCCGCTGACCGCCGTCGAGGCCGTGCGGGAGGCCGGTGCCGAGGTCGTCGCCGTCGCCACGATCGTCGACCGGGCCACCGGCGCCGCGGAGAAGATCCAGGACGGCGCGGGTGTGCCGTACCTGTACGCGTACTCCAAGGACGAGCTGGGCCTCGACTGACCGGTCCGGTCCAGGCGGCCGGGAGCTACCCGTCGGTAGTGACCGCCCTGCGGACCACACCTGGACCTTCCGGCCAGGTCTGGAAAGATGGGGCCGACGATGACGTCGCCACACCCCAGGTCTAGGTCAGGGCCGTAAGCAGCAAGAACGCCCACCCGCACATACAAGGAGCGGACGAATGCCCATCGCAACCCCCGAGGTCTACAACGAGATGCTCGACCGGGCGAAGGCAGGCAAGTTCGCCTACCCGGCCATCAACGTCACCTCGTCGCAGACCCTGCACGCGGCGCTGCGCGGCTTCGCCGAGGCCGAGAGCGACGGCATCATCCAGATCTCGACCGGCGGCGCCGAGTTCCTGGGCGGCCAGCACAACAAGGACATGGTGACCGGCGCGGTCGCCCTGGCCGAGTTCGCGCACATCGTCGCGAAGAAGTACGACATCACGGTCGCCCTGCACACCGACCACTGCCCGAAGGACAAGCTCGACGGGTACGTACGCCCGCTGCTCGCGGTGTCCGAGGAGCGGGTCGCCCGCGGCGAGAACCCGCTGTTCCAGTCCCACATGTGGGACGGCTCGGCCGAGACCCTCGCCGACAACCTGGAGATCGCGCAGGAGCTGCTGGCCCGCGCCGCCGCCGCGAAGATCATCCTCGAGGTCGAGATCACCCCGACCGGCGGCGAGGAGGACGGTGTCTCGCACGAGATCAACGACTCCCTGTACACGACGGTCGACGACGCGATCCGCACCGCCGAGGCGCTCGGCCTGGGCGAGAAGGGCCGCTACCTCCTCGCCGCGTCCTTCGGCAATGTGCACGGCGTGTACAAGCCGGGCAACGTCGTGCTCCGTCCCGAGCTGCTGAAGGAGCTGAACGAGGGCGTCGCCGCGAAGTTCGGCAAGCAGTCGCCGTTCGACTTCGTCTTCCACGGCGGTTCCGGCTCCACGGTCGAGGAGATCCACACCGCGCTGGAGAACGGCGTGGTGAAGATGAACATCGACACGGACACGCAGTACGCCTTCACGCGTCCGGTCGCGGACCACATGTTCAAGAACTACGACGGTGTCCTGAAGGTCGACGGCGAGGTCGGCTCGAAGAAGACCTACGACCCGCGCACCTGGGGCAAGCTCGCCGAGGCGGGCATGGCCCAGCGCGTCGTCGAGGCCTGCCAGAGCCTCCGCTCGGCCGGCACCAAGATCAAGTAACGGTGCCTTCGAGGGCCGGGGCGGGGACCGCGAGGGTCCCGCCCCGGCCTTTGCGCAATGCGGGGCCCGGGGCGGGGCGGGCGCGGTGCCAGACTTGGGGCATGAGCATCCACGAGAACCTCCTCGGGGGCCCGCCCCCCACCCACCTGCCCGACGACCCGGAGCCGCGTGAGCTGCTGGCCTCCGGCACCGCCGCCGCGGAGGTCGCCGCGAAGCACCCGACGTCCTCGCTGGCCTGGGCCCGGCTGGCCGACGAGGCGTTCGAGCGGGGCTCGGTCGTCGAGTCGTACGCCTACGCCCGTACCGGATACCACCGGGGCCTGGACGCGCTGCGCCGCAACGGCTGGAAGGGCCACGGCCCGATCCCCTGGGAGCACGAGCCGAACCGCGGCTTCCTGCGCGCCCTGCACGCCCTCGCCCGCGCCGCGCAGGCCATCGGCGAGAAGGAGGAGTACGAGCGCTGCTCGCAGTTCCTGAAGGACTCCTCGGAGACGGCCGCCGAGACCCTCGGCTGACCCGGCGGCACCCCGCCCGGCACGGCCCGCCCCGCCCCCCGGCGGCAGGCGGGCCGTACGTGTCGTGGGGGCGTTCCTCGGG
>NZ_JALLGL010000422.1 GCF_023072675.1 Streptomyces sp. XM83C | reverse complement strand
CGGGGGGGTCCGGCGGGGCGTGATCGCCGCCGCGGCAGAAGCGTGCAGGAAGGTCGAGAGGGATCGCCAAGGTTTGCCGTGTATGCGCGCCCTGCATTGATGCGCGCCGGCATGCAGGCACCTGACCTGCGAGGATGCGGCCGAGTGCGAGTGGGGTGCGCATCGCTGCATGGCCGCGACTACGCGGGCCCCGGCCCCGGCGTACGGCACGTCTCCTCGGGCCCCGCGCGCCGGGCACGGCCGCCCGGCGCCGGACGCATGCCCGGGCGTCGCGCCCTAGAAGAACTCCGACCACGGCTGGTCCCAGATCTGCTTCACGCACAGGACCAGGAAGAGGAGGCCGGCGACGGTGAGCATGGCGTTGCTGAGGAGGCCGTTGCGCCACGGGGACGGGGTGCGGGCGGAGTTCAGGAGCCACACCAGGGTGAGCGCCAGGAACGGCATGAAGGCGGCGCCGAGCACGCCGTAGACGATGACCAGGCGGAACGGCTGGCCCTGGAAGAGCAGGGCGATGGGCGGGAACGTCAGCCAGAGGAGGTAGACGCGGAACGGCCAGGAGCGTTCGCGTTCGCCGGTGGCGATCTTCTCGGCCTTCGCCTCGTCGCCGGCGCGGAGGCGGGCGACGAAGTCGGCGAACATCAGGCTGACGCCGTGCCAGACGCCGATGAGGGAGGTGAACGACGTGGCGAAGAAGCCGATGAGGAAGAACTTGGCGGTGGCGGTGCCGTACTTGTCCTCCAGGATGTCGCCGAGCTGGATCAGCCCCTTGTCGCCGCCCGCGAGGGCGATGTTCGCGGAGTGCAGGAGTTCCGCGCCGACGAACAGCATCGCGACGACGAAGATGCCGGTGGTGAGGTAGGCGACGCGGTTGTCGAGGCGCATGACCTTGAGCCAGCCGATGTCCGTCCAGCCCTTGGCGTTGACCCAGTAGCCGTACGCGGCGAGGGTGATGGTGCCGCCGACCCCGCCGATCAGGCCGAGGGTGTTGAGGACGGAGTCCTTCTCGTCGGGCAGGACGGGCAGCAGGCCGGCGAAGGCGTGCCCGGCGTTCGGTGCGACACGGATCGCGAGGTACACCGTCACCACGAACATGACGCCGACGAGGACCGTCATGACCTTCTCGAACACGGCGTACTTGTTGAACCAGACGAAGACCAGGCCCACCAGGCCGCAGGCGACGCCCCACCACTTGAGGTCCATCACGTCGGGGAACAGCGCCTGGAGGGGCAGCGCGCTGGAGGACATCGCGGCGGCGCCGTAGACGAAGCCCCAGACGACGACGTACACGGCGAAGAACCAGGTCGTCCAGCGGCCGAGGCTCGCCCAGCCGTCGAACAGGGTGCGGCCGGTGGCCAGGTGCCAGCGGCCGGCGGCCTCGGCGAGGGAGATCTTCACCAGGCAGCCGACGACGGCCGCCCACAGCAGGGTGTAGCCGAAGTTGCTGCCGGCGATGAGGGTGGCGACGAGGTCACCGGCGCCGACACCGGTGGCCGCGACGACGATGCCGGGGCCGATGTGCCGCCAACTCGGCTTGCGGAGCGGGGGTTCAGGTGATGTGACGTGTGCGTCCGTGGTGTTTCCCGTGGTGTCCACCATGGCGTCAAGTAAGCGCACGATCACAGCGGGGACAAGAGGGCCCGCGTCCGGTTCACACCGTGTCCCGGGTTTCTCCCGCAGATCTTCGATTCACGCGCGCACGATCGAGCGGTGCGGGGGCCGTCGAGCCTCCGCACCGCTCGCTTCGTCCGGGCGGCCGACCGCCGGGGCGGGCCGGTCCCCTACTCGGGGTCCTCCGCGCCGGACTTCGCCTTCTCGGCCTTTGCGTCCTCGGGCTCCTTCTTGGCCGCTCCGGCGTCTTCGGTGTCCTTCGCCGGCTCGCCGGCCGGGCGCGCCTCGCCGTCCGGTTGCGCCTTGTCGTCGGACTGCGCCTTGTCGTCGGACTTCGGCTTGTCGTCGAACACCGCCTCGTCGGCGGGCTTGCTGTCCGACTCTCCGTCGTCGAAGTAGGCGTCGAGGACGGCGTCCAGTTCCGCTTCCCAGCGCTTGAAGTCCGACCGGGCCTTCGCCTCGACCTCGATGGGGTACCAGCGGCGTTCCGGCGTGTGGACGGTGACCGTGAACCGCTTGCCGAAGCGGGGCGTCGCCGTCTCCACCGCGCCGATCTCGTCCCAGCGGAACTCGCACTCCTGGTCGTCGAGGGCGAGCCGGACACCCCGGTGGTCGGCGACGATGCGCGCCCGGCGGTCGGCGGCCTCGAAGACGGGCCCGTCGGGGGCGGGTTCGTCCTCGCCGTCGGTCTCCTCATCGGCGTCCGCCGCGGCCGTGGCGGCCTCCTCGCCGGGCTCGGCGTCGGGCGCGTCGGCCGTGGACGCGGTCTCGGCGGCGCCGTCCGTCTCCGGCTCCGTCCCCGGCTCGGCGTCCTCCGGCTCCTTCTTCGCCGGGGCGGTGATCCCGGGGATGAAGGCCGGGTCGAAACCGGCACCCAACACGGGCTCGCCCTTCAGGGGCTGGCTGCTCGAACCTATGCGCTGCTGCTCCACAGCGGGCAGTATGGTCGACGATCCTGTGTCACACACAGCCAGCCCCTGCATCGTTACACGAAGGGTTCACACGAAGAGGCTCTTCAGGCCCCGTCGCGCGTCAGTCCAGGACCGCGAGGGCGTCGATCTCGATGAGCAGCCCGGCGGGCAGGCCGACGTACACGGTGGTGCGGGCGGCGGGGGGCGCGGTGAGGTTCTGCTCCTCGAAGTACGCGTTGTAGATGTCGTTCATCTCGGCGAAGTGCGCGGTGTCCGTGAGGTAGACGCGGATCATCATGACGTCGTCCCAGCCGGCGCCGCCCTCCTCCAGCACCGACTTGACGTTGGCGAGGGTCTGGAGGGTCTGCTCGCGCAGCGTGGGGCCGGCCGGTGTGGGCGGTTCGCCGTCCTCGGCGGGGAGGAAGCCGACCTGCCCGGCGACCTGGAGGATGTTGCCCTTGCGCACGCCGTGGGAGAACTTCGCGGGCGGCGGTGTGTGGGTCTTCGGGGTGACGGCGGTCTTCTCGGTCACGGGGTGCCTTCCTTGTCGGTCGTCGGGGTGGTGCCTGCCCGGCCGGTCACGAGGTGCCGTCCGTGACAGGGGTCCGGCCGGAGTACTCGCCGCTGATCGCGTCCGCTGTACGGCGTACCAGCGGGAGCAGGGCGAGGAGTCCCTCGGCGGTGACGACGACGTTGGGCGCGGACACCGACATGGCGGCGACGACCCTGCCGTCGGCCCCGCGCACGGGTGCGGCGACGCAGTTGATGGACTCCTCGTGGCCGCCGAGGTCGGTGGCCCAGCCCTGTTCGCGCACCCGTTCCAGCTCGGCCAGGAAGGCGGCGGCGTCGGGGGTCGAACGGGGCGTGTAGCGGGGGTAGTCGAGCTTCTCCGCGAGGGCGCGCCGCTCGGGCTCGGGCAGGTCGGCGAGGAGGAGTTTGGCGACGGCGGCGACGGTGACGGCGACCGGTCTGCCGATACGGGAGTACATGCGGACCGGGTAGCGGCTGTCGACCTTGTCGATGTAGAGGACCTCGCCCTCCTCGTGCACGGCGAGGTGCACGGTGTGGCCGCACTCCTCGTTGAGGCGTACGAGGTGGGGGTGGGCGATCTCGCGGATGTCGAGGCTCTCCATCGCCTCCTGGGCGAGGGCGAAGAGGCGGGCGCCGAGGCGGTAGCGCTGGTCGGACTGGCGGTAGACCAGGCCGTGTTCGTGGAGGGTGCGCAGCAGGCGCAGGGCCGTGGACTTGTGCACGCCGAGACGTGCGGCGACCTGGCCGAGGTCGGCGGGGCCCTCGGCGAGCATCGGGAGGATGCTCAGGGCGCGGTCGACGGTCTGGCTCATGGGGTGGGGACCTCCTCCTCGTCGGCCTCCGGGACCTCCGCGGCCTCCGGGGTGTCCGCCGCGGCCCGGACCTCCGCGGCCTCCGGGGTGTCCGCGGCGCTTCCGGCCGGCCCGGCCTCGTCGGTCCGGGCCTCCCGGGTCCAGCCGGGGCCGAGTCGCAGTGTCCCCCACGCGGTCTCGTCGAGCGCGGCGAGACGGTCGGCGTGGCCGGTGGCGGGGGGTGCGGCGAGGTCGGCGGGGGTGGTGA
>NZ_JALLGL010000421.1 GCF_023072675.1 Streptomyces sp. XM83C | reverse complement strand
CCCCCGAACCGCCCCCGGGCAGCTTCGCCGCGCCCCACGACAACGTCTCCGGGAACACCGTCACCAGCGGCATCCCCGTCGTGCCGCCGGGCCGCGCCGACATCGGCCCGTTCGACGGCCCCGGCCCGTCCGCGCCCGCCCCGGCCGCCGCCGCGCCGAAGCCGGCGCCCAAGAGCAGCGCCCCCGCACCGAAGAAGAAGGGCCGCAGCAAGCTCGTCCTGCTCGGCGGCGGTGTGTTCCTGCTCCTCGTCGGCGCGTACGGCGCGGGCCTGCTGATGAACCACTCCGACGTGCCCAAGGGCACCACCGTGCTCGGCGTCGACATCGGCGGCGGCACCCGCGACGACGCGATCAAGAAGCTGGACGCCGCCTTCGGCGGACGTATCGACCAGCCGCTGAAGCTGAACGTCGGCGGACGGACCGTCACCCTCAAACCCGACCAGGCCGGCCTGCACTTCGACGAGGACGCCACCGTCGGCAAGGCCGCCGGCAGCGACTACAACCCGGTCTCCGTGATCGGCTCGCTGTTCGGACAGCACCGCGAGGTCGAGCCGGAGATGCCGGTCGACGAGGAAAAGTTGCAGGTCGCCCTGGAGAACGCGGCGGGCGGCGCATCCTCCGGCAGCGACGGCACGATCCGCTTCGTGTCCGGCAAGGCCGTCGCCGTCTACGGCAAGCCCTACAAGGGCATCGACGTCGCCCGCTCCAAGCAGGCCGTCGCCCAGGCCTACCGCACCCAGGTCGCGACCGGCGCGAGCAGCCCCGTCACCGTGCCGACCACCACCCGGCAGCCCACGGTCAGCAACGCCGAGGTCGACCGGATGATGAAGGAGTTCGCCGAACCGGCGATGTCCGCGAAAGTCACCGTCACCACCGACCAGGGCAAGCAGATCTCCTTCAGCCCGGAGAAGTCCCTGTGGAAGTTCCTCCGGGTCAAGGCCGTGGACGGCAAACTGGTCGACGCCCCCGACGAGGCCGCCCTGAAGGAGCTGTACGGCAACACCTTCGACGGCGTGCTCATCACCCGCGCCGACGGCCGGAAGACCCCGGTGACCGTCCAGGACGTCTACGGCGCCCTGCGGACCGCGCTGAAGAGCACCACCAACCGGGTCGCCGTCATCGACACGAACCCCAGCTGAGCCGGCCGGCCCCGCCCCAGGGGCCGCACCATGTCATGCCGTACGGGACGACCCGTACGGCATGACATCTGTCATACGGGACTTCGGACGGTCGGCACTGCCGCCCCAGGGGGCCGCGCCGACAGGATGGCCGTATGGAAAAGACAGCCGCGGTGGTCGCGTTCGATCAGGTCAGCAAGGCATACGGCGATGTGAGGGCAGTGGACGGGCTGACCCTGTCCCTGCACCCGGGGCAGACGGTGGCCCTGCTGGGCCCCAACGGCGCGGGCAAGTCCACCACCCTGGATCTGCTGCTCGGCCTCAAGCAGGCCGACAGCGGCACCGTGCGCCTGTTCGGCGGCACCCCGCGCGAGGCGATCGTCGCCGGGCGGGTCGGCGCCATGCTGCAGAGCGGTGGACTGATGAACGAGGTGACCGTCGAGGAACTCGTCCGCCTCGCCTGCGATCTGCACCCGCGCCCGTACCGGGTCTCCGACGTCCTCGCCCGCGCCGGCATCACCCAGATCGCCGACCGCAAGGTGGACAAGCTCTCCGGCGGCCAGGCACAGCGTGTCCGCTTCGCCCTCGCCACCGCCGGCGACAGCGACCTCATCGTCCTCGACGAGCCCACGACCGGCATGGACGTCACCTCCCGCCAGGCCTTCTGGGCCACCATGCGCGAACAGGCCGACGCGGGCCGCACCGTCCTGTTCGCCACGCACTACCTCGAAGAGGCCGACGCCGTCGCCGACCGGGTCCTCGTCCTGCACCGGGGCCGCCTCCTCGCCGACGGCACCGCCGCCGAGATCAAGGCCAGGGCCGGCGCCCGGCGGATCTCCTTCGACCTGGAGGGCGAGATCGACGAGCCGTCGCTGCGCGCCCTGCCCTGCCTCACCACCCTCGACGTCTCCGGCTCCACCGTCCGCATCCAGTCCACCGACGCCGACGCGACCGTGCACGCCCTGTACGGCCTCGGCCTGTACCCGCGCAATCTGGAGGTCGCAGGCCTCGGCCTGGAGCAGGCCTTCGTCGCCATCACCGCCGCCGAGGAGGCCAAGGCCCTGTGAACAGCCTGATCAAGCTCGAACTGACCCGCGCCCTGCGCAACCGCAAGTTCCTCTTCTTCTCCGTGCTGTACCCGTCGCTGCTGTTCCTGCTCATCGCGGGCAGCGCCGACAGCGTCGAGACCATCGGCGACACCGGGCTGACCCTGCCGACGTACATGATGGTGTCGATGGCCTCCTTCGGCGCCCTCACCGCCGTTCTCATGGGCAACAGCGAGCGCATCGCCAAGGAACGCGAGAGCGGCTGGGTACGCCAGCTGCGGCTGACCCCGCTGCCCGGACGCGGCTACGTCCTCGCCAAGACCGCGAGCGCCGCCGTCGTCAGCCTCCCGTCGATCGTCGTGGTGTTCGTCGTCGCCGCCGCCGTCAAGGACGTACGCCTGGACGCCTGGCAGTGGCTCGCCCTCACCGGTGTCATCTGGGCCGGCAGCCTCGTCTTCGCCGCCCTCGGAGTCGCCATCGGCTACCTCGCCAGCGGCGACGCCGTCCGCCCCATCACCATGATCATCTACTTCGGCATGTCGATGCTGGGCGGCCTGTGGATGCCGACCACCACCTTCCCCGACTGGTTGCAGGACGTCGCCGAGTGGATGCCCACGCACGCGTACGCTGCTCTGGGGCAGGCGATCGAGCAGAGCCAGGCCCCGCACGCCCAGGACATCGCCCTCCTCGCCGTGTTCTTCGCCCTGTTCGCGGGCGGCGCGGCCTGGCTGTACCGGAAGGACACGCTGAAGGCGTGAGCACGATGACGGAAGACCGGCACACCGAGACCGGCGGACCGATGCGGATCGGGCAGGCCCCCCGCAACCGCCGGGACCTGCTGATCAAACTGGCCTGGATCGGGGTGTGGCTGGTCTTCCTCAGCTCACCCGTCCACGACCTGGCCGCCGGCGACCACACCACTGGCGGCCGGGCCGCCGGCTGGGCCGGTCTCGCCGTCTTCGTCGCGCTCTATCTCGCGGTCGTCATACGCAACATGGGGCGCCCGCTGATCGCCCCGTACCGCGTCGCGCTGATGGTCGCGCTGGCGGTCGTCGCCACCGTGCTGTGCCTGACCCTCGGCCCCGCCTTCCTCGGCCTGTTCTGCTACGTCTCCGTCGCGTGCGGCGCCGCCCTGCCGCTGCGCGCCGCTTCCTGGGCCATCCCCGCCTCCGCCGGGGCGACCGTGCTGCTCGGCCTGTACACCGGCGCCGACGACGTGTGGTCGCTGGTGACGATCGTGCTGCTCATCGGGTTCGCGATGTGCGGCATCGCCCAGCTCATCCGCACCACCATCGAACTGCGCAAGGCCCGCGCCACCGTCGCCCAGCTCGCCGCCAACGAGGAGCGGCTGCGGCTCGCCCGCGACCTGCACGACCTGCTCGGGCACTCCCTGTCCCTGATCACGCTGAAGAGCGAACTCGCGGGCCGGATGCTGCCCGACCACCCCGACAAGGCCGCCCAGCAGGTCGCCGACATCGAACAGGTCAGCCGCCAGGCCCTCGTCGACGTCCGCGAGGCCGTCAGCGGCTACCGCCGCCCCCGCCTGTCCGCGGAACTCGCCGGCGCCCAGGTCGCGTTGACCGCGGCCGGCGTCACCGCCGACGTCCCCGCCGAACCCGACCTGACCGGCGTCCCCGAGGACACCGAGGCCGCCCTGGCGTGGGCGCTGCGGGAGGCCGTCACCAACGTCGTACGGCACAGCGGCGCCGACCGCTGCACGGTCGAGGTGCTGCGCCGCCAGACCCTGGACGGGCCCGTGCTGGAACTCACCGTGGAGGACGACGGCGGCGGCGCCGGCGGCGGCACCCCGGGCAACGGCCTCACCGGCCTGCGCGAACGCCTGGAGAAGGCCGGCGGCAGCCTGGAGGCGGGCTCGGTGCGCCACGGCTTCCGGCTCACGGCCCGCGTGCCGGTGAGCGGTGGCGCGGGGGCGGCGGAGTGGTGACCGG
>NZ_JALLGL010000420.1 GCF_023072675.1 Streptomyces sp. XM83C | reverse complement strand
GTGCGGAGCTGCGGGAGCCCACGGGGGTGCGGCGCCCGCGGAGGCCGCGGGCGCGGGTCGGGGTGTGCGCGGGCTGCGGGCTTGGGTGCGGGTCGGGGTGTGCGCGGGCTGCGGATCGGCCGGCGGGTCGGTGTGCGGGCGCGGGGAGCCTGCCGGCTCGGCGTGTGAGAACACGGGGGTGCGGTTACTCGTCCGCATGGTGAAATCGCGCCCCCTGCGGGAGCGTGATTCTCGCCACCCCTGATCGGGGTTGCGCTCAGATGAGCGGTTTTCGGCCGACTGCACTTCTGAAAGGGGTGGCACTCAGTGCCACTCGATGATCGTTCATCGGGCGAACTCAGGCGTGCCAAAAGCTGCTCAAATGAGCGATCTTCCTGCTCTTCCCAGGGGTGTTCGTTCAAGAGGTGAACACAGAATGCGCCAAGGGATTGCTTCGCCTTGACTTTCGATCCCCTGGCAGACGCCCGGTTACAGGCTTATGACGCGCAAGTGGACGTACCCAGGAGCCTTCGATCTGGGTATGTTCCTCCGCGTCAGGGCAGCCACCGCGTCCTCGAGGAGTCGAGACCCGTGTCGGAAAACAAAGATCACCAGGGACCCGCGTCGGGCAACAGCGTTGAGGGCGTGAAGTTCGTTTACGACTTCACCGAGGGCAACAAGGACCTCAAGGACCTCCTCGGCGGAAAAGGTGCGAACCTCGCCGAGATGACCAACCTGGGTCTTCCCGTCCCGCCCGGCTTCACCATCACCACCGAGGCCTGCAAGGTCTACCTGGAGAGCGGCGAGGCGCCCGCGGCACTGCGTGACGAGGTGAGTGCGCACCTCGAGGCGCTGGAGCAGCGCATGGGCAAGAAGCTCGGCCAGGCCGACGACCCGCTGCTGGTCTCCGTACGCTCCGGTGCGAAGTTCTCCATGCCGGGCATGATGGACACCGTCCTCAACATCGGCCTCTCCGACAAGTCCGTGAAGGGCCTCGCCCAGCAGGCCGGCGACGAGCGGTTCGCCTGGGACTCCTATCGGCGCCTCATCCAGATGTTCGGCAAGACCGTCCTCGGCGTCGACGGCGACCTCTTCGAGGACGCCCTCGACAAGGCCAAGGAGGCCAAGAAGGTCACGGTCGACACCGACCTGGAGGCCGCCGACCTCAAAAAGCTGGTCACCACCTTCAAGAAGATCGTGAAGAAGGAGACCGGCCGCGACTTCCCGCAGGACCCGCGCGAGCAGATGGACCTCGCCATCCGCGCGGTCTTCGACTCCTGGAACGGCGACCGCGCCAAGCTCTACCGCCGCCAGGAGCGCATCCCGCACGACCTCGGCACCGCCGTCAACGTCTGCTCCATGGTCTTCGGCAACCTGGGCCCCGACTCCGGCACCGGCGTCGCCTTCACCCGCGACCCCGCCTCCGGCCACCAGGGCGTCTACGGCGACTACCTGCAGAACGCCCAGGGCGAGGACGTCGTCGCCGGCATCCGCAACACCGTGCCGCTCGCCGAGCTGGAGAAGATCGACAAGAAGTCGTACGACGAACTGATGTCGATCATGGAGACCCTGGAGAACCACTACAAGGATCTCTGCGACATCGAGTTCACCATCGAGCGCGGCAAGCTGTGGATGCTCCAGACCCGCGTCGGCAAGCGCACCGCGGCCGCCGCCTTCCGGATCGCGACCCAGCTCGTCGACCAGGGCCTGATCGACGAGTCCGAGGCCCTCCAGCGGGTCACCGGCGCCCAGCTCGCCCAGCTGATGTTCCCCCGCTTCGACGAGAACGCCAAGGTCGAGCAGGTCGCCCGAGGCATCGCCGCCTCGCCGGGCGCCGCCGTCGGCAAGGCCGTCTTCGACTCGTACACCGCCGTCAAGTGGTCCCGCTCCGGTGAGAAGGTCATCCTCGTCCGCCGCGAGACCAACCCCGACGACCTCGACGGCATGATCGCGGCCGAGGGCATCCTCACCTCCCGCGGCGGCAAGACCTCCCACGCGGCCGTCGTCGCGCGCGGCATGGGCAAGACCTGTGTCTGCGGCGCCGAGGAGCTGGAGGTCGACACCAAGCGCCGGCGGATGACCGTGCCCGGCGGCCACATCGTGGAGGAGGGCGACCTCATCTCCATCGACGGCTCCAACGGCAAGGTGTACCTCGGTGAGGTACCCGTCGTACCGTCCCCGGTCGTCGAGTACTTCGAGGGCCGGATGCACCCCGGTGCCGACGACGCCGACGAACTCGTCGAGGCCGTGCACCGCATGATGGCCTTCGCCGACCGCAAGCGCCGCCTGCGGGTGCGCGCCAACGCCGACAACGCCGAGGACGCGCTGCGCGCCCGCCGCTTCGGCGCCCAGGGCATCGGCCTGTGCCGCACCGAGCACATGTTCCTCGGCGACCGGCGCGAACTGGTCGAGCGGCTCATCCTCGCCGACACGGAGGAGGAGCGCGAGGAGTCCCTGAAGGCCCTTCTGCCGCTGCAGAAGAAGGACTTCGTCGAGCTGTTCGAGGCGATGGACGGCCTGCCCGTCACCATCCGCCTCCTCGACCCGCCGCTGCACGAGTTCCTGCCCGACATCACCGAACTGTCGGTCCGCGTCGCCCTCGCCGAGTCCCGGCAGGAGCCGCACGAGAACGACCTGCGCCTGCTGCAGGCCGTGCACCGCCTGCACGAGCAGAACCCGATGCTCGGCCTGCGCGGTGTCCGCCTCGGCCTGGTCATCCCCGGCCTGTTCACCATGCAGGTCCGCGCGATCGCCGAGGCCGCCGCCGAGCGCAAGAACGCCAAGGGCGACCCGCGCGCCGAGATCATGATCCCGCTCGTCGGCACCGTCCAGGAACTGGAGATCGTCCGCGAGGAAGCCGACAAGGTCATCGCCGAGGTCGAGGCCGCCACCGGCACGCAGCTCAAGCTCGCCATCGGCACGATGATCGAGCTGCCGCGCGCCGCGCTCACCGCCGGCCAGATCGCCGAGGCCGCCGAATTCTTCTCCTTCGGCACGAACGACCTCACCCAGACGGTATGGGGATTCAGCCGCGACGACGTCGAGGCGTCCTTCTTCACCGCGTACCTCGAAAAGGGAATCTTCGGGGTCTCCCCCTTCGAGACCATCGACAAGGACGGCGTCGGCTCTCTCGTGAAATCCGCGGCGGAAGCCGGCCGCCGCACCCGCCCCGACCTGAAACTCGGCGTCTGCGGCGAACACGGCGGTGACCCGGAATCCGTCCACTTCTTCCACGAGGTCGGACTGGACTACGTCTCCTGCTCCCCGTTCCGCATCCCCGTCGCCCGCCTGGAAGCAGGCCGCGCGGCGACCCAGGCGGAGGGCAGCGACCACCGCTGAATTCCCGGCCCGTGATTCCTTTCCGGGCCCGCAAAACCCCGGGGCCGCTGTCTGTCACCCGACCCTCAAACCGATCGACAGCGGCCCCGGAACACGAAAAAGGGCGGCACCCGTGTGCGGGGGTGCCGCCCTTTCCGTGTTCCGCCACCGCTTCAGTTTTGCCGTCCAGAGCAAGGACAGCCGCGAAACCTGATGGCATCCGCCCGCACTGACAGCGGCTAACACAATGAGCGGAGTTGTCGATGCGTGATGAGGCAGCAGGCGAGTTTGAGGAACGCTTCATGGATGTCGGCCCGCCGTTCCCAGCGGATGCGCAGGCGTCGGAAGCCGTGGAGCAAGGCGATGGTCCACTCGATCCCCCACCGGTAGGTGCCCAGTCCTGTGCCGTGCCGGGTGCCGCGGCGGGCGATCGCCGGGACGATGCCCCGCTCGTGGACCTGGTTGCTGTAGCTGTCGTGGTCGTAGCCGTGGTCGGCGAACAGCGAGTCCGGCTTGCGGCGGGGGCGGCCGACCCGGCCACGGACTGGTGGGATCACGTCCCGATACGGCAGCAACTGGGCGACGTCATTGCGGTTGCCACCGGTCACCAGGACCGCGAGCGGGGTGCCGTGCCCGTCGGTGATCAGGTGATGCTTCGAGCCCGCCCGGCCCCGGTCGACCGGCGAGGCTTTTAGAGGTCGTCTCATTTGGAATGCTGGGTAGTCTGCACCGTGTGGTGATGGTCGAGCGCATGGTGCCGGACGAGTTGTGGGAGCTGTTCCAGCGGGTGGTCCCACCTGCTCCATCACGGCCGCAG
>NZ_JALLGL010000041.1 GCF_023072675.1 Streptomyces sp. XM83C | reverse complement strand
AAGGAGATCATCCGCTGCCTCAAGCGGTTCGTCGCCCGCGAGATCTACCACGTCCTGACCATCACCAACGCCACCGCAGCGGCCCCGAATCACCTCACAACCGCTGCTTGACATCCATAAGAGCATCCCTCCGGCCCGGGGGCGCCTTGCCCGGCGGTCCGGCGGTGTAGCACAGTGGCGCGGCGGGGCCCCACTCGACGGCCCCCGCCGTCGCCCTGCTGCCCGAACCACCCGTGGAAGGCCCGCCGTTGAGCCGTGAACGCATCCTCGTGACCGGCGGCACCGGCTTCATCGGTGCCCACGTCCTGCCCCTGCTGCGTCAGGCCGCCCCGCCCGGCCGGCCCGCCCCCGAGCTGCGGCTGCTCACCCACCGGCGGCCCACCGTCCCCCACCCGGAGGACCCGGACGGCGCGGTGGAGACCGCCACCGGAGACCTCGCCGACCCCGGCACCCTGCGCGGCGTGTGCGACGGCGTCACCACCGTCCTGCACCTGGCCGCCCGCGTCGGCGGCACCGAGGAGGAGTGTCGCGCCGTCAACGAGGAAGGCACCCGCGCCCTGCTCGCGGAGGCCGCCCGCAGCGGCGTACGGCGTGTCGTGCAGCTCGGCACCGCCGCCGTCTACGGCGACGGCGAGCACCGCGCCGCACCCGAGGACAGCCTCCCCGAGGCGCCGGTCTCCGTCACCAGCGTCACCCGGCTCGCCGGGGAACGCCTCGTCCTCGCCGCCGGCGGCACCGTCGTGCGCCCCTACCTCGTCTACGGCGACGGCGACCGGTGGGTGGTGCCCTCGCTGCTGCGGCTGCTGGAGCACATACCGCACTGGGTGGACGGCGGCACCGCCCGCATCTCCATGATCTCCGCCCCGGTCCTGGCCTCCGCCCTGACCGAACTCGCCCTCGCCCCCGAGCCGTCACCCGGCCCGCGCGTCCTGCACGCCGCGCACCCGCAGCCGGTCAGCGTGCGTGAGCTGATCACCGCGGTGTGCCGGGCGCTGGAGCGCGACCTGCCGGACGGCGACCTCACCGCGGCCGAGGCACGCGCACGCCTCACCGACCCGGCCGCGCGCCGCTCCCTGGACCTGCTCACGCACGACCACTGGTACGACGCGGGCCGCCTGTGGTCGACGGTCACCACCGACCCGGGCCCCGGGTTCACCGAGGACTTCGCCGCGCACGCACCCTGGTACCGCAAACTCCTCCAGAGCTGACGGCGGCGGGACCGTGCCCCGGCGCGGGTGGCGCCGTACGCCTCAGAGCGCCGAGCGCACCGCCCGCACCAGCGCCTGCGCGCGCGGGTCCGCCGTCACGGACGTACGGAAACCGTTGGTGACATAGCCGAACGCGATGCCGCTGTCCGGGTCGGCGAAACCGAGCGCGCCGCCCCGGCCGGGGTGCCCGAAGGAGCCGGGCCCGAGCAGCGGGGAGGCGCTGCCGTGCAGCATGTGCCCCAGGCCGAACCGCGTGCCCACGACCAGGACACGATCGGCGCCCGCGGACTCCTCGGTGGCCGCCAGCGCCGTCGTCTCCGGCGTGAACAGACGGCGCCCTCCGTCCACTTCGCCGATCAGCGCCGCGTAGATGCGGGCGAGGCCGTCGGCGGTGGCGATGCCGTTCGACGCGGGCAGCTCGGCCGCCCGGTACGCGGGGTCGTTCTCGTCGGGCAGCGGCGTGATCGCGGCGAACGCCCGCCGCGTCAGGGAGTCCGGGTCGGCGTAGGCCTCGGCGACGGCCCGCTTCGGGCGCGTCTTCAGCCCGCCCGCCTCCGGCGCGTCCACCGGGCCCACCCGGCCCACGTGCCCCTGCGCGTCCTCGGGCAGCCCCAGCCAGAACCTGGCCCCGGTCGGGCCCGCGATCTCGTCCGCGACGAACTCGCCGACCGGGCGGCCGGAGACCCGCCGCACCAGCTCACCGGTGAGCCAGCTGAAGGTCTGCGCGTGATAGCCGTGCGCGGTGCCCGGCTCCCACGCCGGAGCCTGCGCGGCGACCGCCTCGGCGCCCCGCACCGGGTCGGCGGCCTCGGCCGGCGTCAGCGGCCGGTCCAGCACCGGGACACCCGCCCGGTGCGCGAGCAGGTCCCGCACCGTCGTGCGCTCCTTGCCCGCCGCCTTGAACTCCGGCCAGTACGCGCCCACCGGGGCGTCCAGATCCAGCTCCCCGCGCTGGTGCAGCAGCAGAAGCGCCGCCGAGACGACACCCTTCGTCGCCGAGCGCACGATCTGCGCCGTGCCCCGCTCCCACGGCTCGCCGCCGTCGACGTCCCGGGTGCCGGCCCACAGATCGACCACACGGTGCCCGTCCCGGTACACGGCGACCGCCGCGCCCCGGTCCCCGAGCGCCGCGAAGTTCCGTACGAACGCCTCCCTGACCGGCTCGAAGCCCTCGGCCACAGTGCCGTGCACGTCCACGCCCGCACTTCCCTCCGTCACTCGAATCGCCTGCGACTGTGGGGGCAACGCCCGGCCGGCGCCTGCGATTCCCTGGCGGCTCACCCCAGCAGGATCGTTACGTCGATGTTGTCGCGGGTCGCGTTCGAGTACGGGCACACCTCGTGCGCCGCGTCCACCAGCCGCGCCGCCACCTCGGAGTCCAGCACCGGCAGGGACACGCTGAGGGCGACGGCGAGACCGTACCCGCGCAGCCGGTCGGGGCCGAGCCCGACCTTGGCGGCGACCGTCGAGCCGGACAGGTCGTCTGACCGGTAGGTCGGGGCGGCGAGGGGAGGGGGTACGACCGGGGGTGACACGAGCGGTTCCGCGGGTGCGGCCGAGCGACTGAGGATGTGCGCGGCGGATCGCTCCGTTCGGGCGCGCCCATGTGGCACACGGCGTGCACACACCCAAGGATGCAGCTGACAGCTCCCCGCACCCCCGGTTCAGGAGACACGGCCATGCCCGCTGCCCGCCCACGCCTCCGCTTCAGCAAGCGCTGGCTGCTGCTGCTCTCCGCCTCGATGCTCGCCGGCGCCCTCGGCTCGGCGACGGCACGCGTGGTCTGACACCCGAGGGGCGCACGACACGAGCGCCGTTCAGGGCTCCCGGCGCCCCGCGCCCGCGCGTTCCGTCAGCTGCCACAGCTCCTCGCGCAGCCGCACCACGGCCGCCGTCTCCAGCCCCGTCGCCGTGAGCAGCGCGCCGGGCGGGCACTCCGCGCGCTCCCTCAACTGCTCCCCGCGCCCCGTGCACGCCACCAGCACCGAGCGCTCGTCGCGGGCCGCGCGCTCCCGGCGTACCAGACCCGCCGCCTCCAGCCGCTTCAGCAGCGGCGACACCGTGCCGTATTCCAGCCGCAGCGCCGCCGTCAGCTCCTTCACCGTGGTCTCGCCGCGCTCCCACAGCACGAGCAGGACGAGATACTGCGGGTAGGTGAGGCCGAGTTCGTCGAGAAGCGGGCGGTAGGCGGCCGTCACCGCGCGCTGCGCCGCGTACAGCGCGAAGCACAGCTGGTCGTCCAACCGCAGCGACCCCGCGGGCCCCTCGTCCTCCGGATGCGTCACGCGCCCATTGTCACCGAGCGCGGATCGAAGCCGTACGGCAGCTCCAGCCGGTGCGCCCGCATCAGCTCGTCGTCGGCGAGCAGTTCCGCCGTCGGGCCGTCCGCCGCGATCACCCCGTCGCTGAGGATCAGCGAGCGGGGACACAGCTCCAGGGCGTACGGCAGATCGTGGGTGACCATGAGCACCGTCACGTCCAGCGAGCGCAGGATGTCGGCGAGTTCGCGACGGGAGGCCGGGTCGAGGTTGGAGGACGGCTCGTCCAGCACGAGGATCTCCGGCTCCATCGCCAGCACGGTCGCGACGGCGACCCGGCGGCGCTGCCCGAACGACAGATGGTGCGGCGGGCGGTCCTTGAACGCGAGCATCCCGACCCGCTCCAGCGCCCGGTCGACGCGCTCCTCCAGCTCCGCGCCCTTCAGCCCGGCGGCGGCCGGCCCGAACGCGACGTCCTCCCGGACGGTCGGCATGAACAGCTGGTCGTCGGGGTCCTGGAAGACGATGCCGACCTTGCGCCGGATCTCCGCCATGGTCTGCTTGCCGACGGGCAGCCCGGCCACCTTCACCGTGCCGGTGCCGCCGCCGAGGATGCCGTTGAGGTGCAGGACGAGGGTCGTCTTGCCGGCGCCGTTCGGGCCGAGCAGGGCGACGCGCTCACCGCGCGCGATGGTGAAGTCCACGCCGAACAGGGCCTGGTGCCCGTCCGGGTAGGCGAAGGCCAGACCGGCCACTTCCAGGGAGGGGGCCGCGGCCGAAGAAGAGGGCTGCACGGGATTCGCAGGGTTCACAGGGTCCATCCCAGCAGACAGACGGCCAGAGCCGTGCAGGGGAGGGCGAGCGCGTACGACCACTGCGCGCGCGTGGCGGTCACCTCGTCGATCACCGGCATGCTGCCGGCGTACCCGCGGCTGACCATCGCCAGATGCACGCGCTCGCCCCGCTCGTAGGAGCGGATGAACAGCGCACCGGCGGACTTGGCGAGCACACCCCAGTGGCGTACGCCCCGCGCCTCGAAGCCTCGGGACTCGCGCGCGATGCGCATGCGCCGCATCTCGTCGGTGATCACATCGCCGTAACGGATCATGAATGAGGCGATCTGCACGAGCAGCGGCGGCAGCTTCAGCCGCTGAAGCCCGAGCAGCAGCTCGCGCAGCTCGGTCGTCGCCGCCAGCAGCACGGACGCGGCGACGCCCAGCGTGCCCTTGGCCAGCACGTTCCACGCACCCCACAGGCCGTTGACGCTGAGGGACAGCCCGAGGACGCCGACGCGTTCGCCCTCCGCCACGAACGGCATCAACACCGCGAACGCGACGAACGGCACCTCGATCAGCAGCCTCTTGAGCAGAAAACCGGCGGGCACGCGCGCGTGGTACGCCACCAGCCCCAGCAGGACGGCGTACAGGCCGAACGCCCACATCGCCTCCCGTGGCGTGGACACCACGACGACCACGAACGCGAAGGTGGCGGCCAGCTTGGTGTGCGGCGGCAGCGCGTGCACCGGAGAGTGCCCGTGCCGGTAGAGGCGGTGCGCGTGCCCGGCGCCCATGTCAGACGTTCTCGACGGTCGTGGAGGACGGGGAGATGTCGTCCGGGGAGCGGCGGCGGCGCACCGCCCAGAACACGCCGCTGCCCGCGACGACGGTGACGCCCACGCCGATCACACCGGCGAGACCGCCGGACAGCCGTGCGTCGGAGATGTCCTTCACGCCGTAGTCGGCGAGCGGCGAGTCGGCCGCCGCGTGCTCCTTCGCCTTCTCGTCGATGCCGTGGTCGGCGGCGACCTTCTCCAGGCCGTCGGGGCTGGAGGAGGCGTAGTAGCTGACGAACCCGGCGAGGACGACGGAGGTGACCAGGCCGCCGATCCACAGCGCGCGCCGCGAGGTCCGCGCGACGGCCGGCGCCGGGGCCGCCTCGGGGGCGGGGGTGTCGACCAGTTCGCCGTTCACCCGCAGCTTCAGCCGCTGCGTCAGGCCGCGCGCCCCGTACACGAGGTCCGGGCGTACGGCGATGACGGCGCCGACGGTCAGCGCGGTGATCGCGGCCTCGCCGATGCCGATCAGCACATGCACGCCGATCATCGCGGCGGCGACCTTGCCGAGGGACACGTCGGTGGTGCCGCCGAGGGCGTAGAGCAGGGTGAAGGCGGCAGCGGCGGCCGGCACGGAGACCAGCGCGGCGGCGAAGGACGCGACGGTCACCGTACGGCGGCCACGCGGCAGCACCTTCACCAGGAGGCGGAAGACGGCGTACGCCACGACGGTCGTCACGATCGCCATGTCGGTGATGTTCACGCCCAGCGCGGTCAGTCCGCCGTCGGCGAAGAGGATGCCCTGCATGAGCAGCACCACGGAGACACAGAGGACCCCTGTGCAGGGGCCCACGAGTATCGCCGCGAGCGCCCCGCCGAGCAGATGCCCGCTGGTGCCGGCGGCCACGGGGAAGTTGAGCATCTGCACCGCGAAGATGAACGCCGCGACCAGCCCGGCCAGCGGGGCGGTGCGTTCGTCCAGCTCGCGGCGCGCGCCGCGCAGGCTCACGGCGATCGCGCCGGCGGCGACGACGCCGGTCACGGCGGAGACCGGGGCGTTGATGAATCCGTCAGGTACGTGCACCGTTCGATGATAGTGGCTTAATGCGAATGACTTGCAAGAGCGAGTTGCTGGTCCTCGCGGAGGGCGGCGGGTCCTGACGGCGGCCTGACGGGTCGGACGGCTGCCCGCGGGGGTCGGACGGCTGCCCGCGGGGGTCGGACGGCTGCCCGAAGGGTCCGGGCGGCCCGGCCGGATGTCCCTCTGTGTCACGACCGGATATCTCATGAGTGAGATGAACGCGCTCTCAAGGCGCGCGTTCGGGAAAATGTGCGACATTGGAGAGAAGCGGATGAACAGCTTTCGCACACGCCACGTAGCGTAAGGGGCCGTCCGATGTCTGTAGTCGAGCAGTACGCGCGCGCCCACATTGTCACCGACGCGGACATCCCCGAGGAGGGTTCGGCCGTCCCGGTCGTCCTCAGATACGACCCCGACGACAACCCGCGCTCCATACGCGTCGGCCTGCCGGGCGCCCACGAGCGGACGCTCTCCCGCACCCTGCTCGAACAGGGGCTGAACGCCCCGGTCGGCAGCGGCGAGGTACGGGTGTGGCCGTGCGGGCGCGTCCAGGCCGTCATGGAGTTCCATGACGCGCAGGGCGTCTCCGTCGTCCAGTTCGAGTCGAAGGCCCTCCTGCGCTTCCTGCGCCGGACGTATCTGGCCTCCTCGGCGTCCACCTCGGCGCCCGCGTCCGCGTCCAAGACGACATCGGCGTACGAGACGGCCTGAACCGGACGCCGAGACGGGACGGCCGCCCCAGCCCGGCGCCGGTGCAAAGGCCCGGCGCGCCCGCCCGGCCCGGTCGGCCCGGCCCCGGCGCGCGCCGCCCGATCAGCCCATCCGCAGCAGCGCCGCCACGATCGGCCCAGCCGTCTCGCCGCCGTGGCCGCCGGCCTGCACGACACCCGCCGCCGCGAGATCCCCGCGGTACGCCGTGAACCACCCGTTGGGCTTCTCCTGCCCGTCGACCTCCGCCGAGCCGGTCTTCGCGCCGTAGTCCGGGCCGAGCCCGGACATCGCCTGCGCGGCGGTGCCGTAGGCGGCGGTGTAGCGCATCAGCTCCCGCAGCTGCGCCAGCGTGCCCGCGGACATGGTGCGCTGCGCGGTGGCGAGGGTGCGGTGGTCGACGTCGGGGGAGACCAGGTAGGGCTGGTGGAAGACACCCGATTTCACGGTGGCCGCGACCGACGCCATGTTCAGCGGGTTCATCCGCACGCCGCCCTGCCCGATCAGCGAGGCCGCCATCGGCGCCTGGGACTGCACCGGCACCGAGCCGTCGAACGTCGGCACGCCCACGGACCAGTTGTTCATCGACAGCCCGAACACCTGCTGCGCCTGCCGTGTCAGGTCGCTGTTGTCCAGCTCGGGCGCCTGGCTGATGAAGGCCGTGTTGCAGGAGCGGGCGAAACTGGCCTTGAAGCTGCCGTTCTTGATCTCGAAGTCGTCGTCGTTGTGGAACTCCCAGCCGCCGTACTTGAACGTCTTCGGGCAGGGATGCGCCTTGTCGGCGCCGGCGAGGCCCTTCTCGATCAGCAGCGACGAGGTGATGACCTTCATCGTGGAGCCGGGCGCGAGGGAGCCCTGGAAGGCGGTGTTGAAGCCGTGCCCGCTGTTGGCGACGGCGAGGATCTCGCCCGTGGAGGGCCGCAGCACCACCACCGACGCCCGCTGTCGCGTGGCCACCTGCTGCTCGGCGGCGGCCTGAAGCCGCGGGCTGAGCGTGGTCTTCACCGTGCCCGGCGTGCCCTCGCTCAGCTCCAGCAGCGTCTTGTCGGCGGCCTTCTTCGCCTTGGACTCCTTGCCGCGGACCACCCGCAGCTCGATGCCCGCCTTGCCGCCGGCGATCTTGCCGTACTTCTCGCGCAGCCCGTCCAGGACGGTGCCCAGCGACGGGTACTTCGCGGTGGTGATCTCACCGCCGTCGCGGTCCAGCGCCTTCACCGGCGGGGTGCCGGACTCGCCGGTGACGAGGGTGTCCCCGGCCTGGAGGTCGGGGTGGACGACGGACGGCTGCCAGCGCACGATCGGCTCGCCGTCACCGGCACGCCGTACGACGGTGAGGGCACTGGTGTAGGTGAGGGGTTTGCTGACGCCCTTGTAGGTCACGGTGCCCTTCACGGTGAACGGCACCTTGTCGCCGGCGGGCGTGCCCGGCGTGAACGTCGCCTTCTCGATGTGGGCGTCCTCGACGAAGCCGGTGAGCAGTGCCGTCGCGGCGGTGGCGTCGTCGGTCGCGGCGGCGGCCTGCGGCAGCCGGCCCTGCTGCCAGGCCGTCAGGAAGCCCTGCGCGGCCGTGGTGACCTCGACGGCGGACAGCGGCCCGGTCTTCGCGGCCTTCGCCTTCTGCGAGGCCGCCGAGGCGGCCGTCCGCTCGTCGGCCGCGGCACCGTCACCGCCGTACAGCGCGTACGCGCCGATGCCGACGCCGCCGACCACGACGGCGAGGACCCCGCCCACCACGGCCGGCTTCGTTCTCCGTCGCTCGGCGACGCGCCTTCTCTTGCCCACTGCCTACCGTTCCTTCGTCTTTCCCCAGGGCCGGTCCACGACCGGCGCCCCCCTCGGCCTCGTTGCCCTCACCCGGTCCAACGACGGCGACCAGCCTAGAGTCCCGTCCGACGCGGGTGATGTCAGCCGGTACGTCCATGCCCAGGCTGTGACTTCGGCCTCTCCGACCTGTGACCTCGGCACTTCCGGTACGGGAGAGGCCCGCGCCCCCGGCTGCGGTTCCGCGGGCCGCGCTGTCCCCGTGCCCCGGCCGCGCTGTCCCCGTGTTCGGGCGCCGGGACCCGCCCGCACCCCGGCGCCGGGACCCCCGTACTGCGGCGTTGGGCCCCGCCGGGTTCAGCCCGCGGCCCGCAGCACGGCGGCGACGATCGGCCCGGCCGCGTCACCGCCGTGGCCGCCCTCCTGGGTCATCGCAGCCGCCGCGACATCGTCGCGGTAGCCGGTGAACCAGCTGTTGGACTTCGCCTGCCCGTCGACCTCCGCCGAGCCCGTCTTCGCGCCGATCTTCCCGCGCAGCCCGGACATCGCGGGCGCGGCGGTGCCGACCGTGGCGGTGCGGTTCATCATGGTCCGCAGCTGGCGGACCGTATCCGCCGACAGCCCCTGGGCGTGGGCCAGTTCCCGCCCGTCCAGGGACTGCGGCACGATGACCGGCTGGCGGAACGTGCCCGTCATCGCCGTCGCCGTCACCGACGCCATGTTCAGCGGGCTCATCTGCACCTGGCCCTGCCCGATCAGGTTGGCCGCCTTGTCGGGGCCGCCCGAGGCGGGCACGGAACCGTCGAAGGACGGGATGCCGGTCTTCCAGTCGTCCCGCCCGAGCCCGAACCGCCGCTGGGCCTCCTCGGTCAGCGACTCGGTCTTCAGATCGTCGACGTACTTGATGAAAGCGGTGTTGCAGGAGCGGGCGAAGCTCTGCGCGAGGGTGGCGCCCTCGTCCGGCCTCATGTTCTTCAGGTTGTGGAAGGTCTGCCCCTCCCACATCGCGTCGGCCGGGCAGGGCGCGGGCCCGTTCGCCGTGGTGATGCCGTTGTCGATGAGCGTCGCCGCTGTGATGATCTTCATGGTGGAGCCGGGTGCGAGCTTGCCGAGGAACGCGGCGTTGAAGCCGTCCTGCCGGTGATTGGCGACGGCGAGGACCTCACCGGTGCTCGCCTTCACGGCCACCACGGACGACTCCGCGTACTTCTTCACGGCCGTCTCGGCCGCGGCCTGCGCGCTCGCGCTGAGCGTGGTGCGCAGCTTGCCGGCCCTGCCCTCGGCGAGCGTGAGCAGCGGGGTGTCCGCGGACTCGTCGCCGTGGTGGACGCTCAGCTCGATCGCCGGGGTGCCGCCCGCGGTGTCGCCGTACTTCTGCCGCAGCTCGTCCAGGATCGGCCCGAGCGAGGGGTACTTCTCCTTCGTCAGCACCTTCCCGTCGCGGTCCACGGCCTCGATCGGCGGCGCCGGGGACTCGCCGGTGACGAGGGTGTCGTTCATGTTCTGCAACTGCGGGTGCACCACCGACGGCTGCCAGTCCACCAGCGCCCGCCCGGTGCTGACACCGCGCACGACGCGCAGACTGCTGCTGTACGACAGCGGCTTGGACTTCCCCTCGTACGACACGGTCGCGCTGACCGTGAACGGCACCGTCGCCCCGCTCGCCGTCCCCGGGGTGATCTTCACGCCGGTGATGTGCGCGCTCCGCCCGTACGACGCGAGCAGCGGCTCGGCCATCGCCGCGTTGTCGGTGTACGACGCCGCCTCGGTGGCGTCGCCCTGCGACCAGGCCGCGAAGAACGCCGCCGACGTCTCCCGCACCTCGTCACCGCTCGGCGGCCCGCTCCGCCGCACCGGCGCCGGCTCCCCGACATCGACCCCGCCGCCGTCCCCCTTCAACGCGGTCACGATGTTGTACGCCCCGTACCCCGCCCCGCCGATCATCACAGCGAACACCGAGCCGACTATCGCGCCCTTGACGCCCTTGCGCATCCCGCGCGCCCTCCCCGTTTCCCCGCCTGCGGTCCCCCGCACTGTAAGTGGCCCGAGCGAACCATGTGCGTGACATCGACGGATGGTGACCCAACGGATACCGGGCAGGACGGGCCCGCCGGCCCGCTACACCCACGTGTCCAGCCACATCCGCGACCGCCAGTCGTCGATGGGGATGGCGGTGCCGGTGTAGAGGGGCCAGAAGTAGATGAAGTCTGCGCGATCCGGCCCTAAAGGGTCCCGACCAGGGCGTTTGCCTCTGGCCGGGGCCGGATCAGGCGGCTTGGGCCGTCTCTGGGCCGTGATCTTGCGGACGGGCCGCCAGAAAGAGGCTGTCGACGGCCTTGCGGGTGCGCCCCTCACTGCTCGGCATGAGGTGCGTGTACGTCCGCAGCGTGAACCCCGGATCGCTGTGGCCCAGGTACTGGCTCAGGGCCCGGATGTTCTCGCCGGCGTCCAGCAGGACGGACGCGTAGAAGTGCCTGAGCGCGTGCATGCCGTGCTCGGGGGCCGACGCGTACCGCTCGCCCGCTTCCCGCGCCGGGATGATCCCAGCGGCGGCCAGAGCCGGTTTCCAGTGGTGGTCGTTGAAGTTGCTCACGCGGACGTGGTTGCCCTCCGGCCCGCTGAACAGGAGCCGCTTTGTCACGGCCGGGCCGTCGGGCGTGCGCCACGGCAGGGTCACCGTGATGGGCTCGAACTTCTTCGAGTGGTCCCGGAGCGCGGTCGCGACGGCCAGGGGGAGCGGCACGTCGCGGACCTTGCCGCCCTTGGGCAGGGCGAAGACGTACTTGCCCCGGATTCGCTTGAGCTGATGGCCGACGGTCAGCCACCCGCCCTCGTAGTCGAGTTCATCGAGGGCCAACCCGAAGATCTCGCCCTGTCGCAGTCCGCAGCCTGCACCCACGTCCACAGCCGTCTGGTAGCGCTGGGGGAGGGCGGCTCGCACGCCGAAGACCTGCGCGGCCGTCCAAGGGACGACTCGCGGCTTACCCGGCTTCGGGAGCTGCACGGTGCGGGCACGGCACGGGTTCTTGCTGAGCAACCCGTCGTCGACCGCCGCGCTCAGCGCGGCCGACACGGTGCCGACGATGATGCGGCGGTGAGACTCCGCCGGCACGGTGGCCTCCAGAGCGGCGATCCACGCCCGGATGTGCTCCGGTTTGAACGAGCCCAGCGGGCGCGAGCCGATGTGGGGGTAGGCGTGCAGCCTGAGCCGACGTTCCGCAGCCTCACGGCTGTTGATCTCCCCGGTGTGCGTCTTCACCCACCGTTCCGCGTACTGCCGGAACGTCGTCCGGGCGGCACGCGGGTCCACGTACTGCCCTCGCGTCATGTCCGCCTCGATCTGCGCGAGCCATTGCTTGGCCAGTCGCAGTTCCTTGTCCCGGAAGGACTTGCTCTTCTCTGTGCCGTCCGGCCCGACGTACCGGGCGCGGTAGCGAAGCCCCGTGCCGTGCCGGTCGGTCTTGACCTTGACGGGCTTGCCGTCGGGGCCCGCAACGGTCTTGAACCAGCGGTCTTGGATGTGTCCTGCCACGTGGCAGTGTTCCTCTCTCGGAATGCAGCAGGGAGAGCCGCTGGCTCGCGGCTCTCCCTGCTGTCCTCGTAACGGTTTGATCAGGCGGCGTCGCAGTCGACGCCCTTGCGCTCGGCGACGTAGGCGCGAACGTCGGCCGGGTCGTAGCGGACGTACTTGCCGATGCGGAAACCCGGCGGGCCAATGCGCTTCTTGCGCCACTGGTAGACGGTCTCTTTCGGGACCTCGAACATCTCGGCGATGTCGTCGGGGGTGAGGTACCGGTCCGGGAGGCCACCCCGGAGGATGGCGCGGGGATCGGCCTGTGCGGGGGCGGTGGTGCCCAAGGCGTCCTCCACGGGTTGGGCCCGCAGTGCTCCGGGTCGCGTCTCACCGCGACTCAGAGCCCTGCGGCCGGGTGTTGAGTCGCGGTGAGTCACGACGCGGGCAATCGCGGCTCGGACGGGGTGAGGGTGATGCCGGTGTAGGTGGGCACCTGCCGGCCGTACTCGTCGCGGGGGCGGATCCGCCGGAGCTGCGGGACGACGGACAGCAGGTTGCGACCGAACATCTGCTTCGTGCCGACGCCGCGGACGCCGTTGTCCTCGGCCCACTCCCGCCAGACCGCCCACAGGGTGTCCACGGGCACCGTGCAGGCCGGGCCGACGGTGCAGCGTTCGCGGACGAACGCGCTCGTGGGCGAGGCGGTGTCCTGCATGATGACCACCGATTCCCTCGACGACGGCGGCTCCGTGATGCGGCCCGTGCGCTCCAGCCGGGCGAGTCCGTCAAGGGCCCAGTTGAGAATGCCGGGCATCTCGGCGGCGAGCCGGTCGGTGAGGGTGGTGTCTTCCTTGCCCAGCCACGACACCGTCATGTTGAGCACGACGAACCGCTTGGCGATGACACCGGAGGAGTCCCCGAAGTTCGGCAGCTCGTTCGTGAGGATCATCAGCCGGGTGGGCAGCTTGCCTGTCCACGGGTCGCGGAACTTGCGGTCGATGTCGATGGTGTCCTCACCGGAGATGGTCAGTAGCCGTTCGACCACCTGTCCGCCGTCCTTGCCGGAAAGACGTGCGTCGGAGATGACCGCCAGCGGCTTGCCCAGCAGTGACGACAGACCGAAGTTGCTGCCGAGTCCCGCGAGGGTGGGCCCGGCGAGGTTGTCACGGCCGACTAGCTCTTTGAGGACGCGCGCGATGGTGCCCTTGCCGGAGCGGGACGGGCCCTTGATCAGCAGGATCTTCTGTTGGTCGGTGCGGCCGGACAGGACGTAGCCGAACCACTCCTGAAGCGCCCGGATGGAGTCGGGGTCGTCCGGCCAGATCTGTCCCAGGAACCGTTCCCACGTCGGCGCCGTCGCGTCGGGGTCGTAGGCGAAGGGGACGGAGACCAGGTTGAAAAACTCCGGAGTGTGAGGCAGAAGGGCCCGGTCCCGGATGCGCAGCAACCCGTTCCGGCAGGCCACGATGGGACTGCCGTCCCGCTGGCCGTCGTCCGCGCCGTCGATCCAGGCGGGGGCGTCGATGTCGGTGGGCAGCAGCGTGATGGCGCTGAGCGCGTCAAGCAGGTTGCTGATCTTCTGCTTGGTCGGGGCCCAGTCGCGTTCCTCCGGCTCGCCGTCCTTGCCGGGTGCGCTGAAGGTGGCATGTTCCAGGCGGGTGTACATGTGGGCCCGCATCTGCGCGTCGTCCATCTCCCGCCAGCAGGTGCCGGTCCAGCGCATCCACGAGCCGCGCCAACGTCGGCAGACAAGCCGACCGTCCTTGGTCTGCCAGTCGGGCAGGAGCCTGCGGGCGACGGCGAGCGGGTTGGACGGCGGGGGCAGTTCTTCCGAGCCGGTCATGCTGCCGCTCCCTGGCCGGTGTCCAGACCGTTGGCGACGGCTCGACGTGCGTATGCCTCGGGCACGCCGACCGAGACGGCGGCGGCCACGATCTCTTCCCCGAGCGCGTCCAGGCCGCAGGGGCCGGGGCAGTCGGTGTGCTGGATGGCGAGGAACCGGGCCACGCCGAACGCCTGCGATCCGGCCCCAAGCCACCGGGCGTACGCCATGGCGGACTTGATGTCGACCCCAGGACGGACGGCGTTCGCGGAGCGCATCACGCCTCGGTAGATCCAGTGCTCACCGCGCGTCGTCGGCACGGTGCGGGTCGCGGGCAGCGTCTCGCGCGCCCAGGCGACAGCGGCCGGGGTGTCGAGGTCGACGACGGTCACACCCGCGCCGCCGGGGTGGTAGCCAACGGCGACGGCCTCACGCCATGCGGGCGCCCACGCCGGCGAGGTGAGGACGCGGGTGTCGGTGGTGGCGGCGGCCCAGGCGTGGCAGGGCGCCGGGCACTGGCAGGGGCCCGGGTTCTTCATGTTCGGCCTGCCGCCGCAGGCTCCGCCCGTGCAGCGAGGGCAGTTGCCGAAAGGCATCTTCCCCGCTCGCAGCGGCAGCGGGGGCACCCCTTGGACGGCGAGGTTCAGCGCCGTGCTGAGCGGGGGCCGCTGCGGGCGTGCGGGCGCAGGAGGTGACGCGGTCTTGCGGGCAGGTGCCATGCTGGAGATCTCCTGTTTCTGCGAAGGGACGGAGAACCGGGGCGGTCGCGGTCTTTGGCGAGAGGCGACCGCCTCGGGCGTAGCCACAAGGGGGGTTCGTCGCTGTAGCCGCCGGGGGCCCACGGGTCGCGGCCGGTTCCGCGTCGGCGCAGCCAGCGCGGCAGTCGGGGCAGCGGCAGCAGGAGCGTCCGCCACTCGGTCCAGCAGCCGCAGGGCTCCCAGTCGGTACCGGCGTACTCACCGGTCGCCGAGTCGCCGTAGTCGTGCGGGATGCCGCCCACGCCGTCGCAGTGCGGGCAGTCGGGGCGGGGCGTGTCGGTCAGGATCAGCGCGGTGCGGGGCAGCGGTGCGCTGGATACGCAGTCGCAGCACGGGGGTTGCCTCCTTGTCAGCCGTGGAAGTGGCTGCGCTTGATGACGGCCTTGCGGATGTGGACGGTGCTGCCGCGCCGACCGTCGGCGACGGCGCGGACGGGCATGCGCCACGCGAGGACGGCGAGGGCGATCCACATCGCGGCGCCGGAGGTGAATCCGGCGACGGCGTTGATGACCTCGCCGACGCCCCAGCCGACGCCGGCCGCGAGGGCGCCCGAGCCGATCCCGGCGCCGACGAAGCGCTGAGCGATCGGGTCCAGCAGCGGCAGCGGGGTCAGGTCGCGCGGCTCCGGCATGGGCATGGGCGGCGGGGCGAGGTGCTTGGGCATGGGGACCATGCGGCCGTAGGCGTCGGGCACCCACACCACGGGCCCGCGTTCGGCGGGCAGTTCGACGGCGGCCGGGGCGGGCGTGTACGGCTCCAGCGGTGCCGGGGCGTACGCGGCAGCGGCCACGGTGTCCGGCCGCACGGCGGGGACGTGTTCGTTCACGGCTCGCTCTCCTGTCACTTGCCGAGCTGGGCGATGGCGTCGGCGGACGCCTGCACGAGGTTGTGGATGGGGTCGTAGGCGCCGGTCCCGGCGGTGAAGAACCCGAACAGGAACAGCACCAGGGCGGCTCCGCCACCGGTCGACTTGGTCTTGACGGCGAGGGCGGAGGCGGCGCCGAACAGCAGCACGGCGGAGATGTTCAGGACCATCGAGGTTTCCTCCGGGTGGTGTCAGTCGGCGGTGCCGGCGCGGTAGATGCGCGCCCAGCGGTTGTAGAGCCAGCGGCCGACGCGGATGCGCTTGCCGGTGGCCTTGCAGCGGCGGCAGTCCTTGCCGCGCTTGAGCCGTCCCTTGCGGTCGGTGGTGAGTTCGTGGCCCATGCCGTGGCACTTGCGGCAGTCGCCGAACGGCGAGGCCGCACACAGCCCGCTGTAACCGAGCGTGACGGCGAACAGGCAGGCGATAGTAAGGAGGATGGGGGTCATGAAGGGCCCTCCGGGCGGGTTTTCAGGGGTTTCCGCAGATGGGCCGCTATCCGCTAGCGGCCTGATCAAGGGCGGTTTGGGGCGCTAGCGGGGCCGCTAACGTTAGCGGGGCGTGCCGCTATCGTTAGCGGCCCCGAAGGGTCAGCCCGCGTCCCGCTTTCCGTCACGCTCCGCGATCGCGGTGGTGATGTGGGAGCGGTCGATGCCGCGCCGGTTGACGACCTTGCCGTCCACCCGGCGGCCCACCTGGATGGTGGAGACGCCGTGCGGCTTGAGCGCGGCGGCGAGCGCGTCGGGGTCCCATCCGGCGTAGACCTCCGGCCGCAGCTCGGCGAGCCGAGCCACGACGGTTTCGGACCACACCTTGGCCTCGTCGGCGGGGACGACGGCGAGGATGTCGGCCAGCAGGTCATAGGCGGGACCCGTGACCTGCTCGGGTGCCTCACCGAGGGCGTGGCCGGAGAGGCGCCCGGCCGTCTCGCGGGCCTTGCGGGCGCGAGCGGCGATGGTTTCGGCGCTGGGGGCGTCGACGTAGACGGAGGCGACGATACGGGCGTCGGCGCCCTCGCCGACGAAGTAGTGGATGCCCTTGTCACCCCAGGCGAACATGGTCGCCCGCACGCCCCGCTTGTAGGCGGAGGTGCCCAGCACCATGTCGTTCTCCGTCTGCCCCATCACCTTCAGGCACCAGCGGGCAGATGCGTTCGCGCTGATCCCGGTGGGCAGCGACTTCGCGTCCGGCCGTTGGGTGGCCAGCAGCAGCACGATGCCGGTCGCGGGTCCGCGCTTGACCAGGTCGGTGGCGATCTCCTCGAACTCCTTGCCGTGCTCGGGATGCTCGAACAGCACCTGGCACTCGTCGACCCCGACCACGATCGGGTGCAGCCCCAGCGACCGCCTGTCCGCCAGCTGGCTGGTCACCTTGGACTCGGGGCAGATGTCCCTGGGCAGCGACCGGATCACCTTCGTACGGCGGCGCAGTTCCTCGCGCAGCGCGCGGAAGTCGGCGAGCGCGTAGGCGATGGATTCGTCATCGTCGCCAGCGGCGTGCCGGTGGGAGACGGCGTTGCCGACCGGGTCCAGGTCGCCGGTGCCCTTCATGTCGTAGGTGTGCAGCTCCGCGCGCGGGTCGAGCGCGGCGATGAGCAGCAGCAGACGCAGCAGGAATGTCTTGCCCATGCGGGGGATGGCGCCGATGACACCCGCGATGTACATCAGCGTCACTTCCACCCAGCGTCCGCGCTGGTCGGTGCCGTAGGCGACGGGCTTGAACAGGTCGACGAAACCCGCCTTGGCCAGCGGCCACTGCGGCTTCTTCGCCTTGGTCAGGTCCTGGTCGCCCACCCACAGCACGAGATGCCCGGTGTGCTCCTCGCTCACCGCCTCCGGCCACACGCACCCGAGCGGGCGGCGCAGACCCGAGGCGAGGCGTTCGCGGCGCTCGATGACGTCGGTGACGGTGACGCCGAAGGGGAGGTTGCCCTCGGCCCGCCAACCGGGGCCGTCGCGCGTGATCGGCGCGGTGAACTCGAATCCGTCCCGTCCCTTGGCCTGCGCCTGGGTGATGGCGGAGATCCCGAGCGAGCCGAGCGCCCGCAGGACGATGTCCGAGGTGAGCTTGGTCGCCTTGGGCAGCTCCACCGCGCGGTGCACGACCGGGGCGTCCGGCTTGCGGCCGGCCGCGCCCAGCGCCATGACCACCGCCGACACCGACAGGGCCTGAAGCCAGTCGGGGGCGAGCACGTAAATGGCCAGGGCCAGACCGAACCCGACGAACAACCCCAGCACGGTGACCAGGGTGCGCAGCCGTACCCGGCCGTCACGCTGCCGCGACAGCTTCAGGTACTCCGCGGCGTCCTCACGGCGCACGGCAGCCAGGCGGACCGGTTCGCCCTCGCGGTCGGCCACCCACCGCATCGTGCCGCCGACGAACCGGGCCGCACCGGTCGGGGCCTGAAGCGCCAGGCGGGCGGCGTAGACCGGGGCACGCAGCGCGTGATAGCCGGTGACATGCAGGTAGTGGCGGGCCACCCACGCCGACGCCGTACGCAGCTCCGCGAGCGAGCGAAGCCACACCGGCAGCACCGGGCGGCGTTGAGCCGCGGCGAGCCGACCGAGATAGCCCGGACCGGCCGCCTGCTCGGTCGGCGAATCGACCATTACGGCCGTGGTCGGGTCGGCCGACTCCGTGCCCGACTCGCCGGGGCGGGAGTCGACCGACCGGTCGACGCCCGGTCGAACCGCCGGGTCGGCCGACCCGGAGCGGGCCGACCGCGCCTTGACGAGGTCGACCACCTCACCGCCGGAGTCGGCGGCCATCTCCGCTTCGAGTCGGTTGAACAGTTCGTCGTCATCGGGGTGCTTCACTGAGAGTCCTTCCGCTTTCGGGTGTGAGGGAGAGCGGGCCCGGCCGACGCTGTGAGAGGTGGGCGGCCGGGCCCGTGGCAGAAGAGTCGGCCCACACGGGCCGGAGGAGGGCACGCGGAGTGCGTGCCTTGTGTGCGTCAGGCGGCGTGGGCGGCGGTGCGGGCGAGGGCGGCGGCGACGCGGTCGCCGATCCACTGGGCGACGTTGCAGGACACCGCGTTCCCGGCCTGCATGGTCTGCTCGCCCTTGTTGCCGTGGACGACGTAGTCCGCCGGGAAGCGCTGCGCGAGGAGCTGTTCGCGCGGCTGGATCATCCGGTAGTGGCAGTCCTCCAGCTCCGGTGCGGGACCGAGCAGACCGGCGGAGTCCTTTGTGCCGAGCGTGTGGAGCGGCTCGCCGGCCGACTTGGTCGCGGCGTTGCGGTACGGGATGACCAACCAGTGATGCCGTCCCTGCCCGGTCACGGTGTCGACCGGCTCGGCGACCGGCCGGGCGGTCGCGTTGCGGCGCAGGGTGACGATGAACGAGTCGTCCGCCTGCGGCGGGGCCAGCAGCGCCTCGAACCCCTTGGGGTTGGCCAGCCGGGTACGCATCGGCTCACTCGCGTGGGTCGGCTGCGTGTTCCACGTGCCGCCGGTCGGCACCAGCACCGCATCCCCGATCTTGACGGTGCGGGCGGCGAGCGGCGCGGTGTCGGCGGGGACGGCCCGGCCGTCGTGTCCGCTGTGGTTGACGGTGAGCACCATGCGCCGACTGCCGAGCAGGTCCAGGCCGGCGCGGATGCGCTTGACGGTGTTGGCGGCCAGGGGGCGCAGCCCGTGTGCGGGCCGGTCGCCGATGCGCACCCCGAGATTGGACCAGTCGATGATGCTCGCGGCCGGGCGCACGTACGGCTCCACGATCGCGTGGCGGCACCGGCTGTTGGGGCAGCGGTAGTCGTACTGCTGCCTGTACTTGCCCACCCGGCGGCCGTTGCGCCACGTCTGCACCGCGTGGACGTCCTCGCCGCACTCCGGGCACCAGGCGAGCGGCGAGGGCTTCAGGTCCGGGACGGGGACGTCGTGGCGGGTGAAGACGATGTAGATGCGGTCACGCCACTGCGGGGCGGGCGGGTTGGCGGCATCGCCGATGTGAGCGGAGGAGACGGAGACGATCTGGGAGCGATAGCCGAGAGTTTCCATGCCCTTGCGCCACCAGTCGAACAGCTCCCAGTCGACGGCGAACTCCAGCACGTTCTCGCACAGCACCGCCTTGTAGCGGTGCACCTCGGTGGCACGGATGACGTCGTAGGCGGTCGCCCTGGTGCGCTCCCACCCCGCGTCCTCCACCCGCCCGTACTCCTCCAGCTCGAAGGCGAGCTGCCCGTGCGTGCGGCGCTTGCCGCCGGCCGGGGAGATCTCCGTGCAGATCGGCGAGGCCCACAGGATGTCCGTCCTGGGCAGGCGCCGCATGTCGTAGTTGTTGATGTCCGCGCACAGGTGGTCCGCGTCCGGGTGGTTGGCCGCGTGGGTCTCCACGGCGCGCTGCCAGTGATTCGCGGCCAGCCGAAGCTCCAGTCCGGCGGCGACCAGTCCGGTGGACGAGCCGCCCGCGCCGCAGAACAGATCGGTGAACGTCAGGCTCACGCCTGCACTCCTTCCGGGTCAGAGATCGAACAGGGCGGGCGCGTCGTCGGCCGGTCCCGTGCTGTGGGCGCGTCGGGCGGCGGCGGTGTGGCACTCCGGGCACCAGGCCCGCAGCTCGCCCACCGGCAACGCGACCGCCTTGGCTTGCGGGGTGAGCGGGTCGGCGGGCGCGGCCATCAAGCGGATGAGATGGCCGTGCTTGCTGGTGTAGGCGTCGTGCTCGCGCGGGCATCGGCCACCGGTTTTGGCGTGCTCGTTGCCGCAACTCCCCGTGCACTGGCAGCGGTAGCCCGCCGCCTCCATCACCGGGCGCCAGACGTCGACTGCGGCGAGCGGCTGCGACTTCATGCCGCCACCCCCACCACGGGCGCGTCCGTGCGGGCACCGGTACGGCCGGCGCGGCGTCCGGCGAGGGTGACGAACAGCCGTCCCAGACCGGCCCGGCGGGTACCCGTGCGGGCCTGCTTCGCGGCGTACATCGCCTCATCCGCCCGCCGCAGCAGCGCGGACAGGTCATCGCCGGGGAAGTCCGCCGCGCGCACCCACCCGAGGCTCACGGTGGTGCGGACGGCCGGGTCCTGTCCCTCGACCGGGCGGGCCAGCACGCCATGCAGCACGGCGAGCATGTCGGCAGCGGTGCCGTGGTCATCGATCAGGACGGCGGCGAACTCATCGCCCCCGAGCCGTCCGGCGACCCCCGTACGGCCGACGTGGTGGGCGAGGCGGTCGGCGGTCGCCTTCAGCAGGGCGTCTCCGGCCGCGTGCCCGTGGGTGTCGTTGATCTGCTTGAACTTGTCGACGTCGGCCAGCACGACGACCGCGCGAGGGTCCTTCAACAGGGCCGTGGCGCGGCGGGTGAACCCGTCGCGGGTGTGCAGCCCGGTGAGCGGGTCGCGGCGGGCGGTGTGCAGGCAGCGGGTGAGCCAGCGCACGTGCACCGCCCACCCGGCGGCCAGAGGTAATGCGGACAGCAGGACTGTGAACAGGGTGTTCATGCCGCCGCCCCCTCACTGCCGACCTCGCCCGGCTCGGCGTCGGCTGCGGGCACCTCGACGGGGCGCAGGGTGCGGCCGTCGGCCCGCTCGGCGAGCAGCGCGTCACGCACCTGCCGCGCGGGGCCGGAGCCGCAGTGCAGGGCCTTGCGCAGGGCCTCGGCGTTGACCGCGTCATCCGGCCATTCGGCCGTGACCGTGCGCGCCTCGGCTAGCAGGTCGGCCACGGAGCGTGGCGCGGGCTTGGCCTTGCTCCTGGCGGGCCGCTTGCGCGGTGGCTTGGGCGTCACGCGCTTCGGCTCCCGCGCGACCGGTGCAGGCTCCGTGGCGTCGGCGACGTTCACGGCGGCGGGGGCCAGTTCGCCCAGGCGCAGCAGGACGCGTTCGCGCCGTGGTGTCTTCCTGCGCCAGCTGCGGCCGTAGCGCTCGCGCAGGTCCGCGCGGGCCAACAGCCGCTCCCGCTCCAACGCGAGCGCATCCGAGTAGGAGGTGACCTCCCACAGCGTCATCCGACGCCACAGAGCGAACGTCGACAGCGGGGCCAGCAGCCAGCGGGAGAACCGGATCTTCTCCATGCGGCGACCCGTCGCCGCACCGATGCGTACGGCGTAGACGTGCGCACCGATCTCGGAAAACACCACCCACAGCAGCGGCATCGTGCCGTGCGCGACCTTGGCCCACAGCGCGTGGCCGGCGGCGACGTTCAGCCCGCAGGTGACCAGGGTCAGCGCCCAGGGAACGAACCGCACCCACACAAGCGCCATGTCCAGCCGGATCAACAGCAGGTTGGCCACGGTGAACACCGGAATGGCCACGTCGATACCGACCGGCAGCATCCACGGCTCACCGAACCCCCACCGCGCGGCAGCAGCAGAGACGGCGTCGAACGAGGAGATCAGACCGAGCGCGCCGACCCCGGCCGCGGCAGCAGCGCCGACCCCGGCAAGGCCCATCTCCGGGCGCGTGAGCGGCGGCACCGCCGGGCGCTCGCTGGTCCTTGTCGTCGCGGTGATGGTCATTGCGCCACCCCCTTGCGGCGGTTCTCGGCGCGGCTGCGCTGGCTCGGCTGCGTGCGCGGCGCGTCCTCGTACCAGACGAACGGGGGAAGGGTGTCCGCGGCCGTGAAGACCCGGATCGCGGCGCCCTCCGGGGCGCCGGGCAGAGGGTAGACCCTGCCGCCCTCCAGCGAGGCCAGCAGCCGCGCGGCGTGGTGCTCGCAGCCGTCCGCCCCGGCGTCGTGGGCGTCCAGCACGGTCACGACCGCCGGGCCCTCGCACGGCGTCGGGTCATCGGGGTGAGCGGCCGGGCAACGGTCGGTGCCGGTCATGCCGCCGCTCCCTTCCGGGACGGCCGACGGCGCCCGACCGGGCGAACCAGCGGGACGACGTTGAACAGCTCCGGGGCGTGCGCCTCGATCACCTCGGCAACGACGCGGGTCACGTCGTCCGGCAGACCGGGGTTGTCCGCGAGGATGTCGCGCGCGGCGTCCAGCCGGGCCGCGCGCTCTTCCTCGCTCTCGCCCTCCACCCCGAGCCACAACTCAGGCGGTGTGCCCAGGGCCAGTTCGACGAAGTCGTTCACGGAGACGGCCTGATGACCGCCGACGTACGTACGCATGGCGAGGTCTCCAGATGCGAAGGGGCCGGAGTGGTCGCGGTCTTTTGGCGAGAGGCGACCACTCCGGCGAGGCGAAGGCCGGGCCGCGACGGCGGCCCGGAAGAGTCGGAACGGATTTCCGGCTCCCCTCTGCCCCTCCCGTACGGCGCCGCGAGACGCGGCCCGGACGGGAGGGGGGAGGCAACCGGCCGCAGCGCTGGCCGCTGCGATGGCAGGAGGGTTCGACCGGTTCGGCCGTGGGTGCTTGCGCTCCGCTCACGGCGCGGGGGTGGGGTTCTGGTGCCGCCGGCCGGTCGTCCACGGCGGCACCCGATGTCTTCGTTTGCTGTGCACGGCGCCTCCTCTGGGGGAGCGGACGCGAACAGGTCTCCTTCAGGAACACGAGCTCCTGTTTCAGGCGTATGGAGACATGGCCTTTCGGCCTGAGCCCTCCCGAGTGCAAAGGGTCGGGTGCGCCCTCGGCCCGCTCTGTCCCGGGCCCCTTGAAGCCGCTGAGGTGCGGCTCCCGTTGTCGTGCGCGCACCGTGAACCGGAGCGAGCCCGGCTATCTGGTGCGCACCAGTAGAGTGCATCTGGTGCGCACCAGGGTCAAGGCGGTTCGTCGGATTAGGTGGCGATCGCCCCTCGCGGTGCACCTCCAGAGAACCGCTGCGGAGGGGGTCTGCGGCAGCCAACCGGCCTTCACAAAGGCCGGGTTAGGGTTGCTGTTAACCCCTTTTGACCTGGGGCGATGTGAGGCACCATGAGGTAGCGGCGATCGGACGAATGCCGAGCGGGGTGCTTTGTGAGCGATGGATCAGGACTACGGAGTGCGCGGAAGGCGCGCGGTTGGTCGCAGGAACGACTCATCCGCGAGATCGAGCAGTACGCCCGACGGAGCCTCACTGATGTCGCCTCGACTGCGAGCCTGCGGGTGTACGTCTCCGAGTGGGAGAACGGTCGACGCGCCATCTCGGATCGCTACGCAGCGATCCTGCGCAAACTCCTGGGGGTCACGGACTTCGAGCTGCGAGGCGTCCGCGAGGAAGCCGCGCCGGCGACGGCCGACGGATACGGCGATCTGCTCAGCCGGATCGATTCCGCCAGCAGTGTCAGCGCGTCCATGGTGAAGGCGTTCAACGATCAGACGGAATTACTGCGCACGATGGACCGGCAGATGGGCGCCGCCGGGTTGGTGGACCAAATGACCGGGCACCTCGCCGCACTTGAAGATGCCCTCAACTTTGCCGTGTTGCCCGCCGCACGGCGGCCTGTGGCGCTCGCGCTCGCAGGCGCGTCAACCCTCGCCGCCTGGCAGGCGATCGACTCCGGCGCCATCGAACGAGCATGGCGACACTACGAACTTGCGAAGCGCGCGGCTCGCGATGCGGAAGCGCCGATGTACCTGGCTCACGCGATGGGTGAGCAGGCGTACGTACTCAGCGATGCCGGACGGCCGGCGCTCGCCGTCGAACTTGTCCGGGACGCTCAGCGCACCCTCGGCCGGTCCGGGTCACCACGGCTGTGGGCATGGCTGCACGCGGCCGAAGCGGAGCTGTGCGCACACGCCGGGTTGGTCGACGACTGCAAGCGGGCGTTGGACGCGGCCGTGGGCGCGATCCCCGAAGGCCCGGAGGACCGAGACCCGGACATGCTCAGCATCTTCCTGAACGGTGCCCATCTCGCCCGGTGGCGGGGCAACGTGCTCGGCCTGCTCGGCGACGATGCCGCCGTGACGAGCCTCTACGGGGCCCTCGAAGTGATGGACCCGACGTTCGTACGTGCGCGTGCCGGGCTCCATGCCGACCTGGCACAGGCGCATCTCGCACGTGCCGAGTACGACGACGCGAACACGCATCTCCGGCAGGCGCGGCTGCTGGCGAACCGCACCGGTTCGGTGCGGCAGCGCCGTCGCGTCGACAGGCTCAGTGAGCGGTTGTGACGCTCGGCCTGGCCCTGGACGCGAGGATGTGGAGCAGTGCGACCAAGGTGCCGGAGCCCAGTAGCTCACCACGGGCCATGAGTCCGGGCACATCGGCGAGAGGCACCCATTCGATGTGTCCGGACTCTTCCAGGTCAGTCGGCTCACCGACTTTCTCAGCTCCGTGAGCCACGAAGATTTCGTGGGGTGAGTCGACCATCCCGACCATGGGTTGGTAGCTGACGACGTGTTCAAGGTTCTTCGGCCGCCACCCGGTCTCCTCGACGACTTCCCGCAGCGCGGTATCCGCCGGCTCCTCGCCCTCGTCGACGATGCCGCCCGGCAGCTCCCAGCCGAAGCGCTGCGGCACGAACCGGTAGCGCCACAGCATGAGCACACGGTCCTGATCGTCGACCACGGCCGTGACGGCGACGTGGTGAAGCCTGACCACGTGGTGCTCGAACCGCTTCACGCCGGGCGGCTCGACATCCCAGAGCTGAAGCTTCACCCAGCGGTTGTCGTAAAGGTCACGCTCGCCGTGGATGCGCCATGGCTCCAGCCCGTCCGGCGTCTTCACGCTCACTGCGCCCGGCACGCGGTATGAGCTGCGTCCCCGGACCTCCAGGGCGCCCTCGGCCACGAGACGGGCGAGCACCTGCCGCAGCGCCGTCCGGCCGATGTCCAGTTCCTCGGTCAGCGCGCGTTCAGAGGGGAGCTTGTCGCCAGGGCCGCCGTACACACCGTCGGCCAGCCGCTGGCGCAGCGTCTCGTAGACCTTGGTCGTCTTCGGTCCCATCCGCAGAGCACTCTCCGTTCTGAGGTGGTGCGTACCAGCGTAGCGGCAGAGGGACACGATTCCTCCGGACGGTCGATGGGCCGGACTTCCGGCCCTTGAATGCGGAACGGCCCGAGCACGAGCCGCGGGCCGCCGATCTGGTGTTTTGGCGTAGGGGCCGGGCCGTCCTGGGGCCGTCCGAGAGGGACCGGTGTCGGCCACTGACGACCAATGACGACCACGACGGCGGGCGAGGCGCCGTCGTGGTCGTCGGCGCGTCTACGCAGCTACACCCACGTGTCCAGCCACATCCGCGACCGCCAGTCGTCGATGGGGATGGCCGTGCCGGTGTACAGCGGCCAGAAGTAGATGAAGTTCCAGGCGATCAGCAGCACCAGGACGCCCGCGCCGGTCGCGCCCGCCGCTCGGCGGGTGTCGCCTGTGCCCGGGGGGCCGATCAGGGCGCCGACGAGCATGGCCACCGCCAGGCACAGGAACGGTACGAAGACCACCGCGTAGAAGAGGAAGATCGTCCGCTCCTGGTACAGGAACCACGGCAGATAGCCCGCCGCGATGCCGCAGGCGATCGCGCCCGCGCGCCAGTCGCGGCGGAAGAACCAGCGCCACAGCACGTACGCGATCGCCGCGCACGCCGCCCACCACAGCATCGGTGTGCCCAGCGCCAGGACCTCCCGCGCGCACTTCTCGCCCGCGTCCGCCGGGCAGCCGTCCGAGCCGGGTGCCGGGGACTCGTAGAAGTAGGACACCGGGCGGCCCAGGACGATCCAGCTCCACGGGTTGGACTGGTAGGTGTGCGGCGAGTGCAGGTTGACGTGGAACTCGTACACCTCGTGCTCGTAGTGCCACAGGCTGCGCCACCAGTCCGGGAACAGCCACGACCAGTCGCTCTTCTTCCCGTCCTTGAGGGCCCAGTCCCGGTAGTAGCCGCCCGTGCCGTCCGTCGGGGAGAGGATCCAGCCCGTCCACGACACCAGATACGTCACCAGCGCGACCGGCACCGTCGCCAGGAACGCCAGCCCCAGATCGTGCTTGAGCACCGCCGCGTACGGGCGGCTCGCGCCCGCCACCCGGCGCGCCGACACATCCCACAGCACCGTCATCACGCAGAACGCGACCAGCACGTACAGGCCGTTCCACTTCGTGCCGATCGCCAGGCCCAGCATCAGGCCCGCCAGCCACCGCCACGGCCGCCACCCCAGCGACAGCCTGTCCGCGATCTTCGCGTCCGGGCGCACCCGGCCGTCCTCGTCCGCCGGCAGCGCCGCCGCCAGCCGCTCCCGCGCCCGGTCCCGGTCGACGACCAGACAGCCGAACGCGGCCAGTACGAAGAACATCAGCACCCCGTCGAGCAGCGAGGTGCGGCTCATCACGAAGTGCAGACCGTCCACCGCCATCAGCGCGCCCGCCAGGCAGCCCAGGAACGTCGAGCGGAACAGGCGGCGCCCGATCCGGCACAGCAGCAGCACCGACAGTGTGCCGAGCAGCGCCGTCATGAACCGCCAGCCGAACGGGTCGAACCCGAAGATCAGCTCGCCCAGGCCGATCACATACTTGCCGACCGGCGGATGCACCACGTACGCCGCGTCCGTCGGCACCGCCACATGACCCCCGGATTCGAGGATCAGCTTGTTGACGTCCCTGTCCCAGTTGACCTCGAAGCCGTGGTGGACGACCGCCCACGCGTCCTTGGCGTAGTACGTCTCGTCGAATATCACCGCGTGCGGGCTGCCCAGGTTCCAGAACCGCAGCACACCCGCGAACAGCGTCACCAGCAGCGGGCCGCCCCACCCGGACCAGCGGGCGACGCGGTCGGCGAGCACCGGCGGGACACCCAGCGCCTGCCACAGGCGCGCACCGGGAGCCGCGAACGGCGGTACGAGCCGTGCTCGCACATCGCCCGTGGACTGCGCGGAGTATCCGTAACGGCGCAGCCGCAGCGGCCACGTCGGCCGCGTGTCGGGCGCCTGCTGGCCCTGCCGGGTGTCCGTGGAGGACGCGGTACTGGTCACCGCGCCATCGTAGGGAAGTCCACTGTGGGAATCCCGTGCCCCGGCGGTACCGGTCCGGATGCGACCGGTTGATCCGGTCCCTGGGAGGATGGTGACGTGACTGGAACCCTTGTTTTGGCGGGCACCCCCATCGGCGACGTCCAGGACGCGCCGCCCCGGCTCGCCGAGGAGCTGACCGGCGCGGACGTGATCGCCGCCGAGGACACGCGGCGGCTGCGGCGGCTGACCCAGGCGCTGGGCGTCACCCCCAAGGGGCGCGTCGTGTCGTACTTCGAGGGCAACGAGTCCGCCCGCACACCCGAGCTGGTCGAGGAACTCGCGGGCGGCGCGCGCGTGCTGCTCGTCACCGACGCCGGCATGCCGTCCGTGTCCGACCCCGGCTACCGGCTGGTCGCCGCCGCCGTCGAGCGGGACATCCGTGTCACCGCCGTGCCCGGTCCGTCCGCCGTGCTCACCGCGCTCGCCGTGTCCGGGCTGCCCGTCGACCGGTTCTGCTTCGAGGGCTTCCTGCCCCGCAAGGCCGGCGAGCGCCTGTCCCGGCTGCGCGAGGTCGCCGAGGAGCGCCGCACCCTCGTCTACTTCGAGGCACCCCACCGGCTCGACGACACCCTCGCCGCGATGGCCGAGGTGTTCGGCGCCGAGCGGCGCGCGGCCGTGTGCCGGGAGCTGACCAAGACCTACGAGGAGGTGCGCCGGGGTCCGCTCGCCGAGCTGGCCGCATGGGCGGCGCAGGGCGTGCGCGGGGAGATCACGGTCGTGGTGGAGGGCGCACCGGCGCGCGGGGCGGCGCCCGTCGACGCGGCCGAGCTGGTACGGCGCGTACGGGTGCGTGAGGAGGCGGGGGAGCACCGCAAGGAGGCCATCGCCGCGGTCGCGGTGGAGGCCGGGGTGCCCAAGCGGGAGGTGTTCGACGCGGTCGTCGCCGCCAAGACAGCCGAGAAGGGGCAGCCGTAGCGGCCGGCGGGCTCCGCCCCCTCCGCCTGGCCGGCACGTCCGCCCCCGTCCGGGCGTGCAACGGCGTGAAACCGCCTCTGAGCAGGGCGCATGCCGTTCGAGCGGGCGCCCCACACGGTGGCAAAAAACCGCCGGAAAAGGCAAAGTCCGACCGCGTTCCGACGCCTTTTCGGCAAGCGCCGCCCAAATCGGCTCCAACACTCGACAGGACAGGTGCATTCACGCCGCCCCGAGGCATCCACTGGAGGACGGGACGCACACGACCAGCGCCCCGCCTCCCAGCGCACAACAGGAGCCGGCATGAGCGACATCACCGAGCACACCGGCCTGAGGGCCGGCGCCACCACCGTCGTCCACGAGTCGTACGCGTTCGCCTGCATGCGCTGCGGGCACGGCTGGGAACAGTCGTACGAGATAGAGCACCACACCGACGCCGACGGCCACGACTACGTCATCTACGTCACCGACGGGCACGTCGTGCCCTCACCGCTGCGCCGCCCCGTGTGCCAGAACTGCGACCATCACGTCGTGCGCATCATGCGCGCCGGACAGGTGGCGTCCGTGCGCGCCGCGGCACGCGGAACGACCCGGCTCGTCCCGCCGGCCGGCCCCGTCGAGGTCCCGGCCGTCCCGTCCGAGGCGCCCGAGCCGCGCGTGTCGCCCGAGCCGTCCGGGCCCGCGGCCCCTGCCGCCGCCGGGAATGCCGACGGCCACCACCACTGGCACCTCTCCGACCTCCTCCACCCCTTCCAGCGCAGGGCGAGCTGACCGGCCCGCGCCCCGCGCCCCCCGCCTTCCGTAGGATCGGGGCATGCCCAGCAACGCCGAAGCCCCGCCCCTGCCGGAACCCCTCCGGGTGCCGGTCGCCGACTCCCACACCCACCTGGACATGCAGTCCGGCACGGTCGAGGAGGGCCTCGCGAAGGCGGCGTCCGTGGGCGTGACGACCGTCGTCCAGGTCGGCTGCGACGTCCGCGGCTCGCAGTGGGCCGCCGAGACCGCCGCACGGTACGACGCCGTGCACGCCGCCGTCGCCCTGCACCCCAACGAGGCGCCCCGCATCGTCCATGGGGACCCCGACGGTTGGTCCCGGCAGGGGGCCCGGGAGGCGGGCGGCGCGGCGGCGCTCGACGAGGCGCTCGCCGAGATCGACCGGCTCGCCGCGCTCCCGCACGTCAAGGGCGTCGGCGAGACCGGCCTCGACCACTTCCGCACCGGCGAGGAGGGCAAGGCCGCCCAGGAGCACTCCTTCCGCGCCCACATCGAGATGGCCAAGCGGCACGGCAAAGCCCTCGTCATCCACGACCGCGACGCCCACGCCGACGTGCTGCGCATCCTCAAGGAGGAGGGCGCGCCCGAGCGGACGGTGTTCCACTGCTACTCCGGGGACGCCGAGATGGCCGAGGAGTGCGCCCGCAACGGCTACTTCATGTCCTTCGCCGGCAACGTCACCTTCAAGAACGCCCAGAACCTGCGCGACGCGCTAGCCGTGGCGCCGCTGGAACTGCTCCTGGTGGAGACCGACGCCCCGTTCCTCACGCCCGCGCCGTTCCGGGGGCGGCCCAACGCGCCGTATCTGATCCCTGTCACCGTGCGCGCGATGGCCGCCGTGCGGGGCGTCGACGAGGACACGCTGGCGGGCGCCCTCGCCGCGAACACCGCCCGCGCCTTCGGCTGCTGACCGCGACGCCCCCGCCCGCACGCCTGCTCGACGGCGACGCTCCGTGGTCGCGTCGCTTTGGAGAGTGACGGTGGCTCCGCTACGTTCTGGGGGCCCGGTCGGCCCCTCGTGGCCGGCCCGGACCTCTGCACCCCTGGAGCGTGTCGGCGTGAGCAACTCGCACTACCCCCAGCAGGCGTACGAGGGGGCGTACACACAGACGTACGACCCCTTCGATCCGCACAGCGCGGAGACCGTCGCGTACAACCAGCCGTACGACCGGCCCTTCACCGACCCCTACCGGCCCGCCCACGAGACCCGGTGGGGCTACGAGGACCGGACGCCGTACGGCAGCCACGAGCCGTACGCCGGTCACGAGCCCCATGGCGACCAGCGGCCCCACGACGCCCCCGCCCCGCTCCCGCCGAAGCCCGCACGCCACACGGAGA
>NZ_JALLGL010000419.1 GCF_023072675.1 Streptomyces sp. XM83C | reverse complement strand
GACGGCGGGGGAGCGGCGGGCGGCGGCGGGGGACCGGCGGGCGCCGGCGGGGGAGTCGTACCGCCGTGCGGCACAGGTCCGGGACCGGCGTACGGCGGCCCGTACGGCGGAGCACCCCGGCCCGCGTGTGCCGGGGCCCCGTACCCCGGGACGCCGTACCCCGGCACCCCCGGGCCGGGCATGCCGTACGCCGCCCGGGCACCCGTCGGCGCGACCGGCGCGGGCGTCTCGGGCGCGGGCGGGCTGATCGTCCGCAGCCGGCGGCGCCGCGCCAGCCACAGCACCGCGGCGGCGTACAGCAGGATCATCGGGATGTCGACGGCCGCGCCCACCCAGTCCAGGTCGGCGGCGGTCTCGTCGGACTCCAGCGCCCCGGCGATGCCCGCAGCGACGCCCATCGACATGAGGTTGTTGAGCACATGGAGGGCGATACCGGCCTCCAGGCCGCCCGTGCGGACGGCGAGCATCGCACAGACCACGCCGAAGACGACCAGGTCGGCGAAGCCCCAGACGGTGCCCCAGCCGTGGGCCGCGGCGAACAGCAGCGCCTGCGGCACCGCCGCGATCCACGGCCACCTCACCCAGGCGCCGGCCGCCTGCAACAGCCAGCCACGGAACACGTACTCCTCGGCCGCCGCCTGGAACGGCACCCCCGCACAGACCACGGCCAGCCCCGCCAGGAACGTGGGCAGCCCCACCCACTCCGTGCTCTGCGTGTCACCCGAGTCGGGCAGCAGCATCGACACGCCGAACGACAGCACGATCAGCACCGCCGCCGGCACCAGGCACCGGGCCAGCCAGCCCCAGCGCAGCCGCCCGGCCACGGACGACACGGTGCCCGCCGGCCGTGCCTGGATCCAGCGCGCGGTCAGCAGCACGGGCGGCAGCGCGACGGCGATCGTCAGCAGCGAGATCGCCGTGTCGCCCACTCCGCCCCAGGAACGCATGTCGTCCGCGTCGAGCGGGCGGTCCAGCGCGGCGCCCGCGACCTCGGACACGACGACGAGCACCAGCATCAGCAGGAACACGCCGACGGTGAGCACGAGCGTCCCCACCAGGGGCCGCCACCAGGCGTGCCGTCCCGTCGCCAGCGCCATCCGGTGGTACGGCAGCTCGCCCACCGGCCGGGGCGCCTCGGGGTACGGGAAGAACGGCGGCGGGGCCGGCCAGGGGCCCGGGGGCGGGCCGTGGAACTGCGTCGTCATGACCGGAAGGATGTCAATCGGCCGCCGCGCGTTGCACGGCGGGGGCATGCCGCGGCCCGGCACGACCCCCACCGTGCGGCGGGGTCCTGCCGGGCCGGTGCGTGGGTCAGAGCTGACCGCAGGCGGCGATGGTGATCTTCTTCGAGGTGGCGCCGGAGCGGCTGCCCAGGGCCTCGATCTTCTTCACGAGCTTCATGCTCTCCTCGTCGGCGACCTCACCGAAGACGACGTGCTTGCCGTCCAGCCAGTCGGTGACGATCGTCGTGATGAAGAACTGCGAGCCGTTGGTGTTGGGGCCGGCGTTGGCCATGGACAGCAGGCCCGGCCGGTCGTGCTTGAGCTGGAAGTTCTCGTCCGCGAACTTCTCGCCGTAGATGCTCTTGCCGCCCGTGCCGTTGCCCCGGGTGAAGTCGCCGCCCTGAAGCATGAAGGCGGGGATGACGCGGTGGAAGCTCGAGCCCGCGTAACCGAAGCCCTTCTCGCCCGTGCACAGGGCGCGGAAGTTCTCGGCGGTCTTCGGGACGACGTCCTCGAAGAGGTTGAAGGTGATACGGCCGGCGGGCTCGTCGTTGATCGTGATGTCGAAGTAGGTCTTGATCGTCATGCCCCCTATCCTCCCAGCCTCCGGCCGTGCTGTCGCACAGACCCCCTGAGTCCCGTCCGTAAGTGGCGGTGCGCCGTGTGGGTGAACGGTGCCGGGACGAAACGGCGAACAGCGGTACGACCCGGGAACCGCAGGGCATCGGACGGGAAGCGGACGCTCGTCACCATCGGGTCATGGGCATGGCGGAACGGTGAAGAAATGTGGTCTGATCTGCTCCTTCGGACCGCGACGATCACCGGGAGCCCCGCGTGTGCAAGCGCCTGCTCGTCACCGCCCTCATGGCCACCGCCCTCCTCCTGCCGACCGCCGGCGTCTCGCACGCCGACGGCGCGCCTGTCACGACGGGTGCCGTGTTCAACAACCCCAAGGGCACGTCGGCCGAGAAGAACGCGGTCAAGAACCACATCATCAAGGCCATCGACGACACGGTCGGCGGGCGGCTCATCCGCACCTCCATGTACGCCCTGAAGGACCAGGACTACGCGGACGCGCTGATCCGCGCCCACCGGCGGGGCGTCATGGTCCGCGTCGTGCTCGACGCGAAGTACGCCGACTCCGCGGCCGTCGCGAGCCTGAAGGCGGAGCTGGGCACCAGCAAGTCGGCGACGTCCTGGGTGCACGTGTGCGGCTCGGCCGGGGCGTGCATCGCCAAAGGCGGCACCAACCCGATCAACCACAACAAGTTCTTCCTGTTCTCCCGCGTCGGTGGCACGGCGGGCGTCGGTGAGGACGTGGTGATCCAGGCCTCCGCCAACCAGACCTCGGTCAACGTCGACAAGTACTGGAACAACGCGTACACGGTCGTCGGCAACACCGACCTGTACACCGCCTACGTCGACTACTTCAACGACCTGGCGGCGGAGAAGCGGACGAACGACTACTACCGGACCGCCAAGGTCGGCACCGAGAAGTACTACTTCTTCCCGCAGGCCACCGGCGACGTGGTCGTGGACATCCTGAACAACGTCTCCTGCACGGGCAACACCACCGTCGGCACGTCCACGCACAGGTCCATCGTCCGCGTCGCCGCCTTCGCCCTGCACCGCGACGCCGTGGCCCAGGCCCTCGTCTCCCTCGCCGGCAAGGGCTGCTCGGTCCAGGTCGTCTACGCCGAGAGCAACGACGAGGCCACCCTCAAGGGCAAGGCCAACCTGTCGCTGAAGAAGCTCAACACCTCCGACGGCTACCTCGTCCACTCCAAGTACCTCACCGTCGAGGGCAACTACGCAGGCCACCCCGACACCAAGTGGACCTTCACCGGTTCGCACAACCTCGACCAGTCCTCCCTGCGGGAGAACGACGAGGCGCTGCTGCGCCTGGAGGGCACCGCGCCGCACGACGCGTACGCGAGCAACTTCGGCCTGCTGCGCTCGTACGCCACCACCGTGTCCTGAGCCGGGCTCGCGCCACGCGGCGGCCCGCCGTCCCCGCCCGGACCGGCCGGGGATGCGCGGCGGGCCGCCGCGGGTCAGGCTGGTGCCATGTCCGAGCCTCGCGTCGTCGTCTCCCCGCCGCTCCCGGCCGGCGGGCGGCGGATCCGTGTCGACGACCGGGTCCTCGGCACCGCGTACAGCCTGCACGATCTGACCGTCTTCCTGCAGAACGCCGGACTGCCCGGCTGGGACGAACTGGATGTCCTCGAGTCCGACCTCATCGAGTGGCACGAAGGGGGTCCGGAGGTCTGGGGCCGCCCGCATGGCGCGTGACGGCAGCACCGGCCGGCGCACCCGCCGGGCCCCCGGCGATGCCGAGGCCGGGCAGACACACGAGGCGCGCGGTGAGGCATCCGGTGATGCCGGGGCCGGGAAGGCCCGCGGGGCCGCGGACGTCGAGGCCGCCCTCGACGAGCTGTACGGCACGCCGCCCGCGGCCTTCGTCACCCGCCGTACGGAACTCGCCGCCGCCGCCAGGCAGGACGGCCGGGCCGACGACGCCCGCCGCATCCGCGCCGCCCGCCGCCCCACCCTCGCCGCCTGGGCGGCCAACCTGCTGCTGCGCCGCGAACCGGAGGAGAGCCGCGCCTTCCTGGAGCTGGGCGAGGCGCTGCGCGAGGCCTACCGCGGCCTCGACGCCGACGCGATCGACGCGCTGTCCGAACAGCGCCGCCGTGTCGTCTCCGCCCTGACCGCGCAGGCCGTACGGCATGCACGGGACGCCGGACAGCCGGTGTCGGACACCGTACGGCAGGACATCGAGTCCACCCTGCGTGCCGTGCTCGCCGACGCGGACGCCGCCGACCAGTGGGCCGCCGGCCGGCTGCGCGCCGCGCTCACCCCGCCCTCGGACTTCACCGCCGGCGCGGCACCGCCGCCCCGGGCCCGGCGCCGGCGGTGAAGTCCGAGGGCGGGGTGAGCGCGGCG
>NZ_JALLGL010000418.1 GCF_023072675.1 Streptomyces sp. XM83C | reverse complement strand
CCTCCGAGGCCGGGGCGGGCGTCGGGGCGGGCTCCGGCGCCCCGGCCTCGGAGGAGGCGGCCCCGGCCTTCGTGCCGCCGGTCCCGGCGGCGCCTCCTGCCGCAGCAGCACGCCCGGCCTCGGCGGTGCCCACGGTGTCGGACGCGGACGCGGCCCTCGCCTCGGCACCGCCACCACGGGCACCTTCGGCCACGGGCTCGGCCACGGCCTCGGGCTCGGCGCCGGCTCGGCCCCCGGCAGGTGTCCCGGCGCCGGACCCGGCGCCCCCGGCCCGCGTCCGCCGTGTCGGCAGGCGCCGCAGCAGCGGCCGTACCGCCTCTCCCGCGAGGAGCGCGAGCAGCAGGTAGACCGAGAGCGCCAGCCACAGGAAGCCCGGCCAGGCCAGGGCCTGTTGCAGCGGGAACGGGGCGCCCGCGCGCTCGGCGACCAGCGCCCCGACGGCCAGCGCCCAGCCGCCGCCGATCAGGACGGCACCGGCGCGGCGCACCGGTCCGGGGTGCTCGGTGGTGTCGCGGAACAGGCGCCGCCACACGTACCAGTTGGCCGTGACGAGCACTGCCAGCACGAGCAGGGCGACGAGCACGAGGACGATGACCACGCTGTGGGTTCCCCTGTCCCGCTATGAGGTTCGGCGCAGTGCGCGCAGTCCGCGCAACCCGATGATCCCGATGACCGTCCCCAATACGAAGGACACGACGGCGAGCAGCAGGTGCACCCAGAAGTACGCGGTGGGGTGACCGTCGTCGAAGGCGAGCCCGCTGCCGTCCGCGGCGAGATTCTTGACGAAAGTGACCCAGATGATCCACGACCACACCCCGAAGGCGAGCAGGAACCAGGACACGGGTCGGCTGAGCTTCATACGTTCAGTATCGCCGTCGCGGGTCCCCTCCGGCGGCCGGGGTGGGGTGGCCGAAAGGGCCGCGGGCGCGCCCGGTACGTTCTCGTCCGTGCCCGAATCCCTGAAGACCGCCCGGCGTGCCCTGCCGGTCATCGTCGCCGCCCTGACGTCCCTCGCGCTGAGCGCGCCCACCGCTCTCGCGGCGCCCTCTCCGTCGCCGACGCCGACGGCCACTCCGCCCGCCGTGATGTCCACGCTGGGCGGGGAGCGGCTGGGCAGGCCGGGCACGCAGGTCGATCTGGGCACGGGCGGGCCGGTCGTGCCGAAGGACATCAGCGCGCGGTCCTGGATCGTCGCGGACGCCGAGTCGGGTGAGGTGCTGGCCGCGCACAACGCGCATTGGCGGCTGGCGCCGGCGAGCACGCTGAAGATGCTGTTCGCGGACACGGTGCTGCCGAAGTTCCCGGCGACGATGACGCACAAGGTGGCGCCGGAGGATCTGGCGGGTGTGGGTGCCGGGTCCAGCATGGTCGGGATCAAGGAGCACGAGACGTACACCGTGCGGGACCTGTGGCTGGGGGTGTTCCTGCGGTCCGGCAACGACGCGGTGCATGTGCTGGCGGCGATGAACCAGGGCGTGGACAACACGGTCCGGGAGATGAACGAGCACGCGCGGGAGTTGCAGGCGCTGGACACGAAGGTGGTCTCGCCGGACGGGTACGACGCGGAGGGGCAGGTGTCGTCCGCGTACGACCTGACGCTGTTCGCCCGGTCGGGGCTCCAGAAGAAGGACTTCCGGGAGTACTGCTCGACGGCACGGGCGAAGTTCCCCGGTGAGACGAAGAAGGACAAGAAGGGCAAGCCGTACCGGACGTCCTTCGAGATCCAGAACACGAACCGGCTGCTGAGCGGTACGGATTCCGATGTGCCGGTGTATCCGGGTATCGCCGGGGTGAAGAACGGCAACACCACGAACGCGGGCGCCACGTTCACGGGTGTGGCCGAGCGGGACGGGCATGTGCTGCTGGTCACGGTGATGCACCCGGAGAAGAACGAGCACAACGAGGTCTACAAGGAGACCGCGAAGCTGCTCGACTGGGGTTTTGCCGCGGTGGGCAAGGTGCGTCCGGTGGGTGAGCTGGTCGCGCCGGTGAACGCGCAGTCGGGCGCGCAGTCCGGGGCGAGTGCTGCGCCGGGTGCGGCGGACGGTGACGCCAAGGGCGCGGCGGGGGCCGGGAAGCCGGCGGCGAGCGCCGCGTCGGGCGGCTCCAGCGGGGTCGGGGTGGCGCTGGGCATCACGGGCGGGGTGCTGGTGCTGCTGGCGGGCGGGGTGTTCCTCGTCAACCGGCGGTGGCCGCTGCCGGATCTGGTCCGTCGCCGGCGGTGACACCGACGCCTTCCTCGGCCTTGCTGCCGGTGGCGGTCCAGGCGGCGCTGTACAGGAGCAGTTTGGTGGTGAAGTTGATCCACAGCAGCAGGGCGACGGGCACACCGAACGCGCCGTACATGCTTTTCGCGGCGACGCCCTGGATGTAGCCGCTGAGCAGCAGTTTGAGCAGTTCGAACCCGACCGCGCCGATCAGGGCCGCCACGATGAGGCGGCGGCGTGGGGGTTCGACGCCGGGCAGCAGGGTGAGGACGTAGAGCAGGACGAGGAAGTCCGCGGCGACGGCGACGGCGAACGCGATGACGCGCAGCAGGATGCCGCCCCAGCCGGACCGGTCGATGCCGAGCTGGTCGGTGATCCAGCCGACGAGGGCGGAGGCGACGGTGGACGCGGCGATGGTGGCGAGGACGGCGCCGCCGAGGCCGAGCAGGATGCCGGTGTCCTTCGTCTTGCGCAGCAGGGGGTTGTCCCGGTCCTCGGGGAGTTCCCATACGACGCGCAGGCAGTCGCGCATCTGGCCGATCCAGTTGACGCCGGTGAGCAGCAGCAGGACGGCGGAGACGAGGCCGATGGTGCCGGCGTTGTCGGCGAGGGCCTTGATGTCGATCTGGTCGGCGATGCCGGGGATCTGCTCGGCGATCTTGTCCTGGAGGTCGTTCTGCTGCTGGTCGCTGAGGGTGGCGGCGGCGATGGCCGCGGCGAGGGAGAGCAGCGGGAACAGCGCGAGGAAGCTGACGAAGGTCATCGCGGCGGCGAGCCGGGTCCATTTGACGCGGTCGAGGCGTTCATAGGAGCGCCAGGCGTGGGTGGTCATCAGGCGGGCGATCCAAGGCCCGACGACGGGCAACTTCTTCAGCCATTCCATGATCAGCTTCTCCCCTTGCGGTGGCGGGCCCATGTCCGTCTTCCCCGGAACGGGTCCGGCGGTGCCCCGCTCGGGTGCAAAGGGGCCGTACGGGGGGCGGGTGCGGAGCGCACGGTGTCAGTGGGGGGCACGGGGGCTCACCAGTCCGCCACCGCGAGCGCGTACATGATCAGCCAGGCCAGGCCGATGAGGGCGAGGGCCCGGTCGCCGAGGACGACGTCCTCGGGTTCGCCGGCGGTGCCCCGGTCGGCGAAGACGGCGTAGCGCAGGACGGCCAGGACGAACGCCACGACGGACAGTTGCCGCCACGGCAGTACGCCGCTGTGGACGCCGCCCTCCTCCAGCGCCCACAGGCAGTAGCCGAGGACGGCGACGCCGGCGGCGAGCTGCCAGACGAAGCGGAGGTAGCCGGGGGTGTACTCGGTGAGCAGGGCGCGGGTGGCGCCCTGCTCGGCGGCGGGGTGCACGGCCTCGGAGTAGCGCTTGGCGGCGACCATGAACAGCGCGCCGAAGCCTGTGGTGATGAGGAACCAGCGGGACAGCGGGATGCCGACGGCGAGCCCGCCGACGGCCGCCCGCATCAGGAATCCGGTGGTGACGACGACCAGGTCGACGACGAGGACGTGTTTGAGGCTGAGGCAGTACGCGAGCTGGAGGCCGACGTAGGCGGCGAGGAGGGCTGCGACGGCGGGGCCCGCCAGCCAGGCCGCGGCGGCCGGGGCGAGGACGGCGAGGGTGCCGCCGGTGGCGTAGGCGACGGGGACCGGGACCTGTCCGGCGGCGACCGGGCGCCGGCGTTTGACGGGGTGGGCGCGGTCGGCGTCGGCGTCGCGGGCGTCGTTGACCAGGTAGACGGCGGCGGAGCAGGCGGTGAACAGGGCGAAGACCAGCGCGAGCCGGGTGGGGGTGCCGGGGGCGAGGAGCCGGCCCGCGGCGGCGGGCGCGGCGATGACGAGGACGTTCTTCACCCACTGTTTGGGGCGTGCGGTGCGCAGCAGCCCGGTGAGCAGTCCGCCGGGGCGCGGGGGCGCGACAGGTCCGCTCCGGTCGCGTTGCGCGGGGCCGGTGTCGCGGGGGGTGCCGG
>NZ_JALLGL010000417.1 GCF_023072675.1 Streptomyces sp. XM83C | reverse complement strand
CGCAGCGGGCGCCGGTCAGCGGGCTGCTCGGGCCGGGGTGCCCGGGCGGGGCGGCGAGGGTGCGGTGTCGCGGCCCGGGCCGCGGTGATCGTATGACGTGCGCGGTCGCGTCGTAAGGCCCCGTGGCGGTGGTCTGTACGGCGAGGTGTTCGGGATCAGGGACAATGAACGGCATGAGCGTTCGCACCCAGTCATCCGACCAGCCGGCCGAGACGGTCCACCGAGCCGGCTTCGCCTGCTTCGTCGGCCGCCCCAACGCGGGCAAGTCCACCCTCACGAACGCTCTCGTCGGGCAGAAGGTGGCGATCACCTCCAACCGTCCGCAGACGACCCGGCACACCGTGCGCGGCATCGTGCACCGGCCCGACGCCCAGCTGATCCTGGTGGACACCCCCGGACTGCACAAGCCGCGCACCCTGCTCGGCGAACGGCTCAACGACGTCGTCCGCACCACCTGGGCCGAGGTCGACGTGATCGGTTTCTGTCTGCCCGCCGACCAGAAGATCGGCCCCGGGGACCGGTTCATCGCCAAGGAGCTGGCCGGCATCCGCAAGACCCCGAAGGTCGCCGTCGTCACCAAGACCGACCTGGTGGACTCCAAGGCGCTCGCCGAGCAGCTCATCGCCGTCGACCAGCTCGGCAAGGAGCTGGGGATCACCTGGGCGGAGATCGTGCCGGTGTCGGCGACCGCGGGCAAGCAGGTGGACCTGCTGGCCGACCTGCTCATCCCACTGCTGCCGGAGGGCCCGGCGCTCTACCCCGAGGGCGACCTGACCGACGAGCCCGAGCAGGTGATGGTGGCCGAGCTGATCCGCGAGGCGGCGCTGGAGGGTGTGCGGGACGAGCTGCCGCACTCCATCGCGGTGGTCGTGGAGGAGATGCTGCCGCGGGAGGACCGGCCGGCCGACAAGCCGCTGCTGGACATCCACGCCAACCTTTTCATCGAACGACCCAGCCAGAAGGGCATCATCATCGGGCCCAAGGGCAAGCGGCTGAAGGAGGTCGGGATCAGGTCGCGGAAGCAGATCGAGGCGCTTCTGGGGACGCCGGTGTTTCTCGACCTTCATGTGAAGGTCGCCAAGGACTGGCAGAGGGACCCCAAGCAGCTCCGCCGCCTCGGCTTCTGACCGGCCGCCCCCGTGAGGGGGCCTCATCTGGAAGCCCCCTCACGGGTTTCCGGGACCGGTCACGTCCCGTCCAGCGCTTTGCGGACCTCCTCCGCTCCCTCTGCCCCGATCCGCACGAACACGGGGCTCACGCCCAGCGGCGTGGGGTACGACCGGACCGTACGCCCGCCGGACACCTCCTGACGACGGGCCACGTCGTACCACCGGCCCGGTGGCAGGTGGACGTCACGGACGGCCGCGTCCCCCAGCTGGGGCGCGGCCAGCACCGCCGGACCGAGCATCCACTCGTCGGCGATCGTGTACGCCTGCGGGTCCTCCGGGAAGTCGAAGAACAACGGCCGCATGATCGGATCACCGGTCTCCAGCGTCCGCTGCACCTGGTCCCAGATGTACGGAGCGAGCCGCGCGTGCCGGCTGATGGCTGCGCGGTACAGGGTGATCGTCTCCTCGTCGTACACCACCTTCTTCCCCGTGGTGACGTCGACGGTGTCCACGGGGGACGTGGACGCGTACATCAGCGGCATCAGGGCCGCGGACTGCGCCCAGCGCACCAGGACCTGTTTCGTCGGCGCCGGCTGGCCGCTGGAGCCGCCGATCATGTCGGTGGCGACGAAGGGGTAGCCGATGGTGGAGATGGCGAGGTTCTGTGTGACCGAGGCGCGCAGGGAGTTCCAGCCGGTGCCCTTGTCCAGCTGTCGGGTGACGAAGCCCGCCTGGTGGGCCGCCTCGTTCCAGTGGACGCGGATGCCGACCCCCTGGAGGTCGTACTCGTCGGCGAGCTGTGCGCCCAGGGTCTGGTAGTCGGCGGGCCGGTGTCCGGGCGAGGGGGCGCAGCGCTCGTCGAAGAAGCGGGTGTCGAATTTCAGGCCGTCGACGTCATAGGCGTCCATGAGGGTGCGGAGCCGGCCCTTGTACCAGGCGCGGGCCTGGGGGTTGGCGAGGTCGACGATGCCCGCCGTGCCGTTCCACCAGGTGACCTGGCAGGGGCGGGTGGGGTCCGCTGCGTCGGCGAGCAGGTAGCCGTGGTCGGCCGCGTACCGGTACTGGTCGGAGTCGAGGTTGATCCACAGGGTGACCCAGAGGCCGAAGCGGAAGCCGAGTTCGTGGATGCGGCGGGACATGGCCGCCGGGTCGGGGTAGGCCTTCGCGTCGAAGGTCATGTTCCCGTAGTTCGACTCCCATTTGTCGTCGAGCTGGAGGGTGTGGCCGGTGAGTCCGTTGTCGTGCAGGTCCTGGGCGTAGTCGAGGAGTCTGGCCTGGTCGACCTTGGTGTAGAACTGCGCCCAGGAGTTCCACACCGGCTCGGCGAACTGGCGGTAATCGGCGTCGGACTTGGCCGGCCGGCCCATGAGACCCACATAGTCGCGGTAGACCGCGAGGGGGGTCGACTCGACGAAGACGGTGGACCGGTAGGGGTCGGTCCCGGGGGAGTCGATGTCGAGGCGGACAAGTCCGTCCTCGTTCTGGTTGATCGCCACGTCCATGACGTGGCCGGTGTCCACGTGCACGCCGGTGGCGGACGACGTGTACCAGAAGGGGTCGATCATGTAGTACGAGGCCGGGCCGAAGGCGGGGTGGGCGACCTGGCCGCTGTCGAGCGGCCACGGCTGGTCGGTGGCAGGTCCGCCGTTCGGAGTCTGTGTCTCGCCGTGGCCGTACCAGTGGCCGGCGGACCGGAGGTCATAGGCGAGCCCGAGGCGGTCGGGTACGGCTCCGCCGACCTGCCAATCCAGTCGGTAACGGTCGGCGGACGGGGTGAGACGGGCCTTCACGGTGGCGCCGGGCAGGGTCGTGGCAGCGCTGAGGGTCAGGGTGCCGTCCTGCCAGTTCCAGTCGGTGACCTGGGTGGCGTGCTGCCAGGCGCCGGCTGCGCGGAAGCGGAGGGCTCCGGTTCCGGCGGGGGCGGTGGCCAGGACGGTGGCGCCCGAGCGGATGGTGACGAGGGCGAGCTGACCCGTCGTCACGCGCAGCTGATAGCCCGGGGTTCCGGGTCCGGCGGGGACGGTCAGGGTGAGCGCTTCCGATGAGGTGGTGAGGCGCGGGGTACGGGGGGTGTCGGGCTCCGCGGAGGCCCGCTGCGGCGGGGTGAGGGCGACGGGGAGGGCGAGGGCCAGACAGAGGGCGGCCAGCAGCACCCGGGATCTCAGTGATGATCTGCGCACGGCGCATGTCCTTCGACGGAGGAGGTCGGGAGGGCTTGCAATAACGTGCTCGATTCCGCCGATGGTCGAGCAGGAGAAATCATCTGTCAACGGCGGATCCGGGCCCCGGCGCACGTCGGGCCGGGACTCGGGGGATTCTCAGCCGGATATGAGGAGCGGGCAGCGCACTCCCGGCACGCGGATGAACTGTTCGGACACCGGACGGTGGAACGGCTCGTTCACGCCGACCCGCCGAACCCGATCGTCGGCACCGCCCTGCGCCGCGGCCACGGCTCCACCTCGGCCTCCGGCAGCAGGCCCGCCAGGAACGCGTACCGCCGTAGCGCCGCCCGGTCCTGGCCCGGGACCGATTGCACCCGGCGCCACCACGCCGCGATCTCCGCCCAGCCCGGCGCCGACAAGGACCCGCCGAACTCCTGTACGGACAGCGCGGCCGTCAGCCCGGCGAACGCCAGCCGGTCGGCGAGGGGCCACCCCGCGAGGGAGCCCGCCACGAACCCGGCGACGAACACGTCCCCGGCCCCGGTGGGGTCGAGCGCCTCGACGGCGATGGCGGGCACCTCCGCGGTCTCGCCCGTCCGCCGGTCCACCGCGTACGCGCCGTCCGCTCCGAGTGTCACCACCGCCACCGGGACGTACGCGGTGAGTGCCCGCGCCGCCTGTCGGGGGCAGTCCGCGCCGGTGTACCGCATGGCCTCGGCGGCGTTGGGCAGGAAGGCCTCGCAGTGCTTCAGGTCGGGCAGCCCGGCCAGGTCCCACGCGCCGGTGTCGTCCCAGCCGACGTCGGCGAAGACACGCGTGCCCTTGGCTGCGACCTGGGCGCGCGCAAAGCGGCGAGGGGGTCGACCTGGGCCTGCTGCTGCGGCCCCTCGGTGATGGGCGAGGGCCCTTTGCCGAGGGGGGGTCGTCCGGTCCCGGCCGGTCCCTTTCCGTG
>NZ_JALLGL010000416.1 GCF_023072675.1 Streptomyces sp. XM83C | reverse complement strand
CCCCGGCCCGACGGATGCAGGCGAACGTCCCCCGGACAGGGTCGACAGATCCCGTTGAGGACCCTGAGTCAGTCAGGCGTTGGGTCAGACCCCGCCGGGGAACGCTCACGTACATCCTCACTGTCAGACGTGGATCGGCTGCGAGGTGCGGCCGGACGCCTGGTCGATCTCCTCGTGCGCCTTGGTCAGCAACTGCATGGCGAGTTCGTTCAACGCGCGGGCCCCCGCGATCTCCTCGCCGACGCGCGGCTGGTTGGAGTCGGTGCGGTGGCGGGTGGCACGTCCGTGGGCCCGCACCTCGCTGCCGTCGGGCAGGCGCACGAGCGCCACGGCCCGCGTGTGCTGGTCGTCCTCCATGAACTCCAGCTCGACATGCCATCCCACTGTGGTGTGCATCATGACGGTCACCTCCGGAACACCTCCTTCCAGGGTGCGCCCGATACCGCGCCCGCTCCACCGATGGGGACGGGGGCGCGGTCAGGACGAGGCCGCCCGGAGCGTCCGGTACGTCCACCCCGAGTGTGATCCTCTGTAGAGGGCCACGGTTACCTGTTGCGGGCCGAAAGACGTACATGAGTTCGTGTCTGCGACAAAGGCGGTGGGGGAAGGAGCAGCCGCCCCCTGCGCCTGGAGGATGATCGACGACATCGAGCTTCAGCTCCTTCGGCGTCGTCGCGGGCCCAGATGACCTCAGCCTCGCCCACGTCGCCCTGTCGTTCCAGGAGCCCGAGCAGTTCCTGGACGGGGACACGCTGGACGAGCTGTCCATCGCCGAGAACGGCACCGAAGTCCCGCTCTTCGAGCAGGGCGACCCCGACATCTGCCCCTCCTTCCGTCTGAAGCGTGTGTCCCGGTAGCGCACAGGGACGACCGAAGACGGCAGCCGGGCCCCTTGAAACCGGTGGCCGAAACGCCCCGAGCCGGTGAGGGTGCGGCCCCGTCCCCACGGGCACCCTCACCGGCCGTCCGGCGGGAGCGGCTCAGGCGTGTACCAGCTCCCGGTTCTCGTCCGGGTCCTTGCGGTCGTCGTCGGCGGCGGTGCGCAGGCCCTCGCCTTCGACGTCGACGTTGGGCAGGAGGCGGTCCAGCCACTTCGGCAGCCACCAGGCGCGCTTGCCGAGCAGGGCGAGGACGGCCGGGACGATGGCCATGCGGACGACGAACGCGTCGAAGAAGACGGCGATCGCGAGGCCGAAGCCGATCATCTTGACCATCGACTCGGAGGAGCCGATGAAGCCGGCGAAGACCGCCATCATGATCACCGCGGCGGCGGTGACGACGCGGGCGCCGTGCCGGAAGCCGGTGACGACCGCCTGGCCGGGCTTCTCGCCGTGGACGTGGGCCTCGCGCATCCGCGTCACGAGGAACACCTCGTAGTCCATGGCCAGGCCGAAGACCACGCCGACCATGAAGATCGGCATCATCGACATCACGGGCCCGGTCTCCTCCACGCCCATCGGGCCGGACAGCCAGCCCCACTGGAAGACCGCGACGACCGCGCCGAGCGCCGCCAGGACGCTGAGCAGGAAGCCGAGGGCCGCCTTCAGCGGGACGAGGATCGAGCGGAACACCACGATCAGCAGCAGGAAGGCCAGGCCGACGACGAGCACCAGGTACGGCACGAGCGCGTCGTTCAGTTTCTGCGAGACGTCGATGTTCATCGCCGTGCTGCCGGTGACGAGGAGTTCGGCGTCGTTCTTCTCCGCCACATCGGCGCCCGCGCCGCGGATGCCGTGGACGAGGTCCTCGGTGGTGGTCGACGACGGCTTGGAGCCGGGGATGACGGTGATGGTGGCAGTGTCGCCGTCCTTGTTGAACGCCGCCGGGGTGACCGTGGCGACGTCCTTCATGCCCTTGATCTCGTCGCCGACGCGGTCGGCGGCGGCCTTCGGGTCGGCGGCGTCCTTGGCGTCGACGACGACCATCAGCGGGCCGTTGAAACCGGGGCCGAAGCCCTCGGAGAGCAGGTCGTAGGCGCGGCGCTGGGTGGTGGACACCGGCTGGGAGCCGTCGTCGGGCAGGCCCAGCTCCAGCGAGGCGGCCGGGACGGCGGCGGCGCCGAGGCCGACGACGCCGAGCAGCAGGACGGCGACGGGGCGGCGGACGACGAAGCCGGCCCAGCGGGTGCCCATGTTGGGCTTGCCGGAGGCGGCGTTGCGCTCGGCGCGGGCGCCGCCGAGGAGCTTGCTCTTCTGCCCGGCGGGCTTGACCTTGCGGCCGGCGTAGCCGAGCAGGGCGGGGATCATCGTCAGGGCGATGAGGACGGCGACGGCGACGGTGCCCGCGGCGGCGACGCCCATCTTGGTCAGCATCGGGATGTTGACGACGGACAGGCCGACGAGGGCGATGACGACGGTCAGCCCGGCGAAGACGACCGCGGAGCCCGCGGTGCCGACGGCGCGGCCCGCGGCCTCCTCGCGTTCGCGGCCCTCGGCGAGTTCGGCGCGGTAGCGGGAGACGATGAACAGGGCGTAGTCGATGCCGACGGCGAGGCCGATCATCGTGGCGAGGGTGGAGGTGGTGGAGCCCAGGTCGAGGGTGCCGGCCAGCGCGGTGATCGCGGAGACGCCGATGCCGACGCCGATGAGCGCGGTCAGCAGGGGCAGCCCGGCGGCGAGGAGCGAGCCGAAGGTGATGACGAGGACGACGGCGGCGATGGCGATGCCGATGATCTCGGTGGCGCCGGTCTCGGGCACGGCGCTGAGCGCATCACCGCCGATCTCCACGGTCAGGCCGGCGTCCCGCGCGTGCTGGGCGGAGTCCTCCAGGGCGTCCTTGGAGGCGTCCTCCAGTTCCATGCCGGACACCTTGTACTTGACGGAGGCGTAGGCGATGGTGCCGTCCTTGCTGACGGCGTTGCCGGTGAAGGGGTCGGCGACGGAGGCGACCTCGGAGCCGTCGGACAGTTCGTCGACGGTCTTCTCGACGGTGGCCTTGTTGCCCGCGTCGGTGATCTTCTGCCCGTCGGGCGCCTTGAAGACGACGCGGGCGGTGGCGCCGTCGGCGCTCATCCCGGGGAAGCGCTGTTCCAGCAGGTCGAAGGCCTTCTGGGCCTCCGTACCGGGGATGGAGAAGGAGGAGTTTCCGGCGGCGGGCGCGCTGGCCGCGCCGACTCCGGCGAGGGTCAGCAGCGCCACCCATATCAGGGCGACGAAGTGCCGCCGCCGGAAGGCGAGGCGCCCGAGTTTGTAGAGGAACGTGGCCACGGAGGCGTACTCCCGGTCAGTCGTGGGTCTTCAGGGCAGGGGTGATCAGCCCGACGACGTGAGCGGTGGCGTCAGGTGGTGGGCTTGGAGGGGGGACGTGTCAGATGGTCCGGTCGGGGTCCGGCTGGACGCCCAGGGCGGGGAGGACCACGGCGTCGATGTACGACAGCAGGAACTCCTGGGTGGGAGGCCGCTCGTCGATCATGGTGCGGGCGGCGAAGGCGCCGACCATCATGTGCATCAGGAAGCCGATCGCGGGGTTGTCCGCGCGGACCTCACCCCGGTCGATCGCCCGCTGCACCATCCGGCGCAGCTCCGCCGTCTCCGGTTCGACCAGGTGTTCCCGGAACGCCGTCAGCAGATCCGGGTTGGTGTGGACGGCCATGGCGAGCGCCCGCATCAGCGCCGAACTCTGCTCCATCTCGCAGTCGTCCGAGCGCCGGGTGAGCGCGTACAGGTCGCCTCTGAGGGTGCCGGTGTCGATCGAGTCGAACGAGCCGCCCGGCTTGTTGTGCCGGACCGCCTTGGCGACCAGTTCGGCCTTGCCGCCCCACTGGCGGTAGAGCGTGGCCTTGCTGGAGCGGGTGCGGGCCGCCACGGCGTCCATGGTGAGGGCGTCGTAGCCGACTTCCCGGAGCAGGTCGAGCACGGCCTCGTACAGTTCGGCCTCACGCTCGGGCGTGATCCGACTGCGCCGCGTCGTCGCGGTCTCAGCCATGCCACTCACCCTCTCCCACTCCGACAGCTCTTGAACGAGACGGTTTCGTACGCTCCTGTCGTACAGGAAGAATGTACCGCAGCCATCAAGCGAAACGAAACGGTTTCGTACGTGTTCTGGGTCACGGCTGTCAGGACCGTATAAACACGACCGTTTCGCTCCGCACCGCCACCGCCCGGCCGCACCGCCACCGCCCGGCCGCACCGCCACCGCCCGGCCGCACCGCCACCGCCCGGCCGCACCAGCACCCGGCCCGCGCGCGCCGGAAGCCACCGCAGAAGAACCCCTCCCACGAGTTG
>NZ_JALLGL010000415.1 GCF_023072675.1 Streptomyces sp. XM83C | reverse complement strand
CCCCTCGCCACGGCCCAGGAATGGCCCGACACCGGCCGCCCCCGCCGCGCCGCCGTCTCCTCCTTCGGCATCAGCGGCACCAACGCCCACATCATCCTCGAACAAGCCCCGCAGGCCCAGGAGGCCGCCGGCGCGGGCAGCGCCGGCGAGCCGGAGCGCACCGCCCCGTACGCGTGGGTGCTCAGCGCGCACAACGACACCTCGCTGCGCGCGCAGGCCGCCCGCCTCCACGACAGGGTCGCCGCCGATCCCGCCGTACACCCGCTCGACGTGGCGTACTCCCTCACCCGCACCCGCTCCCTGCTGACGCACCGCGCGGTGGTGACCGGCGGGGACCGGGAGGAACTCCTCGCCGGTGTGGCCGCCCTGCGCGACGGCACGCCCGGCACCGCCGTCACCGGCCGGGCCCGAGCGCTCGCCCGGACCGCGTTCCTCTTCACCGGCCAGGGCGGGCAGCGGCCCGGCATGGGCCGCGAACTGTACGCGGCGTTCCCGGAGTTCGCCCGCGCCTTCGACGAGGCGTGCGCCGCGCTCGACCCGCACCTGGAGCGGCCCCTGCGCGACATCATGTGGGCCGAGCCCGGCACCGCCGAGGCGGAACTGCTGAACGAGACCTGCTTCACCCAGCCCGCCCTGTTCGCCTACCAGGTCGCCGCGTACAGGCTGCTGGAGTCGCTGGGTGTACGGCCCGACGAGATCGCCGGGCACTCCGTCGGCGAGATCGCCGCCGCCCATGTCGCCGGCGTGTGGGACCTGGCCGACGCCGCCCGCATGGTCACCGCCCGCGGCCGGCTGATGCAGGACCTTCAGGTCCGGGGCGCCATGGTGGCGATCGCCGCGTCCGCGGACGAGGTCCTGCCGGTGCTCGCCGGCCGGGAGGAGTCGGCCGGTATCGCCGCCGTCAACGGGCCGGCCGGCGTCGTCGTCTCCGGCGACGAGGAGACCTGCCTCGCCGTGGCCGCGCACTTCGACGCGCTCGGCCGGCGCACCAAGCGGCTCACCGTCAGCCACGCCTTCCACTCCCCGCTGATGGAGCCCATGCTCGACGCGTTCGCCCAGGTCCTGGACGAGCTGGCGTTCCGCACCCCGCGGCTGCCCCATGTCACCGACCTGACCGGCACGGACGTCACCGCCTCCTGGGCGGAGCCCGCCTACTGGCTGGAGCAGATCCGCCGCCCGGTGATGTTCCACTCCGTCGTCCGGGAGCTGCACGACCGGAAGGTGACCGCGTTCCTGGAGGTCGGCCCGCGCGCGGTGCTGTCGGCGATGGCGAAGGAGAGCCTGGACGGCGCCACCGCCACGGTCGCCGCCCTGCACAGCCGGGACCGCCGCGAGGACGACGCCCTGCTGGGCTGCCTCGCGGAGGCGTTCACCGCCGGTACGGCAGTCGACTGGGCGGCGCTCGCCGCCGGCGGCCGGGCCGTCGACCTGCCCACGTACGCCTTCGACCGGCGGCGGAGCTGGCTCACCGGCCAGGACGGCGCCGATGTCGCCTCGGCCGGGCTGCGGCCCGCCGCGCACCCGATGCTCAGCGCGCTCCTGGACGTCGCCGGCGAGGACGGCGCCGTCGCCACCGGCCGGCTGTCGGTCGCCGACCTGCCGTGGCTCGCCGACCACCGCATGGGCGGCCGGCTGATCGTGCCCGGCACCGCCCTGCTGGACCTCGTCCTGCACACCGCTGACCAGCTGGGCTGCGACCGGGTGACCGAGCTGACCTTCGAGTCGCCGCTGGTGCTGCCCGACGAGGGCGACCTGCGCATCCAGGTCGTCGCCGGCGGCCCCGAGGACGCCCGCACCGTCAAGGTGTACTCGCGTGGCGACGACGCCGCCGACTGGGTGCGGCACGCCTCCGGCGTCGCCACCACCACGCCTGCCCCCACCCCGGCCCCCTCATGGGCGGCGGCCTGGCCGCCCGCCGACGCGACGCCGGTGCCCTTCGACGAGGCCTACGACCAGCTGGCCGACGCCGGCTACGACTACGGGCCCGCCTTCCGCGCGGTGCGAGCCGTGTGGCGGCGCGACGACGTGCTGTTCGCCGAGGTCGCCCTGCCGGACGGGCTCACCGCCGACGGGTACGGGCTGCACCCGGTGCTGCTCGACGCGGCCCTGCACCCGTTCGTCGCCGGCTCGGACGAGCTGCGGCTGCCGTTCGCGTTCCAGGACGTGACGCTGACCGCGACCGGCGCGACCGCGCTGCGGGTCCGGCTCACCCCCGACGGCGCGGACGGCCTGGCCGTCGACGCGGCCGACGAGGCCGGGCAGGCGGTGCTGAGCGCGGGCCGGCTGCATGTGCGGGCCGTGCCCGCCGCGTCCCTCGCGGAGCCCGCCGACCGGGCCACGCATCTGTACCGGCTCGGCTGGGAGGAGTTCCCCGCGCAGGACGCGCCGCTGGAGGCATGGGCGGCGGTCGGGGCGCCGGCCGCCGGGCTGCCCGTCCACGCCGGCCTCGACGAACTGGCCGACACGCTCGGCGGCCGGCTCGACGGCGCGGTGCTGACCTGCCCCGACGGCGACGCCGTACAGCCCGCGGTGGCCGTGCTGGAGGCCGTGCAGCGCTGGCTGTCCGACGACCGGTTCGACGGTGCCCGGCTGGTGCTGCTCACCCGAGGCGCGGTGCCCGCCGCGCCGGGGGAGGACGCCGATGCGGCGCAGGCCGCGATATGGGGTCTGGTCCGTACGGCGCAGGCCGAGAACCCCGGCCGGTTCACGCTGATCGACACCGACGGCGCGGACGATGCCGCGCTGCGCCGCGCGCTGTCCTGCGGCGAGCCCCAACTGGCTGTGCGGGCAGGCACCTTGCGGGTGCCGCGACTCACGCGCGCGGCGGCGGACGACGCGCTCGTGCCGCCCGCCGACGTGCCGGCGTGGCGGCTGGCGGCGAGCGGTGACGGCACCCTGGACGGGCTGTCGCTGGTGCCGTACGAGGAGGCGCTGCGTCCGCTCGCGGAGGGCGAGGTGCGCCTCGGCATCCGCGCGGCAGGCCTGAACTTCCGCGATGTCGTCGTCGCCCTCGGCATGGTGGAGAGCCCTCACGGCCTCGGCTGGGAGGCGTCCGGTGTCGTGCTGGAGACCGGCCCCGGTGTCACCGGCTTCGCGGTGGGCGACCGGGTCATGGGTCTGGTGCCGGGCTCGTACGGGCCGACGGCCGTGGCGGACTCGCGCACACTGGCGCACATCCCGCAGGGGTGGACGTTCGCGCAGGCCGCGTCCGTGCCGGCGGTGTTCCTCACCGCGTACTACGCGCTGGTGGAGCTGGCCGGGCTGAAGGCCGGCGAGTCCGTGCTGATCCACGCCGCGACCGGTGGTGTCGGCATGGCCGCCGTGCAGCTCGCCCGCCACCTCGGCGCCGAGGTGTACGCCACCGCCAGCCGGCCCAAGTGGCCGACGCTGCGCGCGATGGGCTTCGACGACACCCACATCGCCTCCTCCCGCGACCTCGACTTCGAGAAGCACATCCTCGACGTCACCGGCGGCAAGGGCGTGGACGTCGTCCTGGACTCCCTCGCCGGTGAGTTCGTCGATGCCTCACTGCGCGCCCTCGGCGACAGCGGCGGACGGTTCGTGGAGATGGGCAAGACCGACATCCGCGACGCCGACGAGGTGGCCGCACGGCATCCCGGTGTCACCTACCGGGCGTTCGACCTGCCGGAGGCCGGGCCGGAGCTGATCGGCCGGATGCTCGACGCCTGCCTGGAACTGTTCGAGGCGGGGGTGCTCACCCCGCTCCCGCTGACCGCCTGGGACATCCGCCACGCCCCCGAAGCCTTCCGCCACGTCAGCCAGGCCCGCCACACCGGCAAGGTCGTCCTCACCCTCCCCCGGCCCATCGACCCCCACGGCACCGCCCTCATCACCGGCGCCACCGGCACCCTCGGCCGCCTCGTCGCCCGCCACCTCGTCACCCACCACCACATCCGCCACCTCCTGCTCACCGGACGACGCGGACTCGACGCCGACGGCATGCCCGAACTCGTCACCGAACTCGAAAACCACGGCGCCACCGTCACCGTCGAAGCCCTCGACATCACCGACCACCACACCCTCACCACCCTCCTCGACAACCTCACCCACCCCCTCACCCTCGTCGTCCACACCGCAGGACTCCTCGACGACGGCATCCTCGCCCAGCAGACCCCCGACCGCCTCCACCACGTCTGGCAGCCCAAAACCCACGCCGCCCACCACCTCCACCACCTCACCACCCACCACGACCTCGCCCACTTCGTCCTCTTCTCCTCCATCGCCGGCACCCTCGGCAACGCCGGACAAGCCAACTACGCCGCCGCCAACGCCGCCCTCGACGCCCTCGCCCACCACCGCC
>NZ_JALLGL010000414.1 GCF_023072675.1 Streptomyces sp. XM83C | reverse complement strand
GGGCGTGGGTAGGGCGAGGGTGTGTCGTACGACATCCCGGGGCTCCTTGCGAGGCTCGGGTCCGTGGGGGGACCGCAGGGAGTGGGGGGTGAGCGGAGCCCCGCACGCTACTCGCTGGTACCGGCCGACGGTAGGTTTTCGCCGAACTGAGCGGTCGGTATGTGCCTACCGTGTCTGTGGCGTGTCTGACCTGTGCTGTTACCCGCGTTAACTCGGACTTTTGACGGGGGATCGGGGCGGTCGGGGCCGGCCGCGACGGCGGCTCGGGGGGACGTCCGGGACGGCCGCGACGACGCCTCGGGGGCGGTCTGCGACGGCCGCGACGGCGGCTCGGGCACGGTCCGGGACCCCCGCGACGGCGGGTGGGGCACGGTCCGGGGTCGAAGCGACGGCGGCTCGGGGGACCGTCCGGCGGTGGAGGCGACCCTGAGACCGGCTCCACCCTGCGGTGGACGGCCCCTAGGGGTACCTCCTTACTGAGGGTCGGGGAGGGCTCGTCCCGGCGGAGGACGAAACAGCCCACCGCCCGTCCTTAACCTGGCTTTACACCGCCGGGGGGCGGTTCACCGCACCGAGGGGGTGGGGTTATCCCCCCGGGCAAGACGGGGCCGGGCACCAGCGCGCGGAGACCGTCGCGCCGCCAGACTGATTCACGTGACCGGCCCCGGCCCGGACCGCGAACGGAAACGGCATCCGCGCACGGACACCGAGTCCGCCGCACGGACCCGGAGTCCGCCGCACGGACCCGGAGTCCGCCGCACGGGCACCGAGTCCGCGCACGGGCACCGAGTCCGCCGCGCGAGCACCACCCGCAGACACCTGCTGATCGTCGCCGGCGACCGGCCGGCACCGCTGACCACTGTTCCACCGACATAGGAGACTTACCGTGACATCGGCTGTGACCATTCCCAGGCACGGGGGCACTGGAGGGCGTACGGCCGTTGCCGCGCGGGCGCGGCAGGTCGTCAAGGCGTACGGGTCGGGGGAGACCCGTGTCGTCGCCCTCGACCACATCGACGTGGACATCGCCCGCGGCCAGTTCACCGCGATCATGGGCCCCTCGGGGTCCGGCAAGTCCACGCTGATGCACTGCCTCGCCGGACTCGACACCGTCACCAGCGGTGAGATCTACCTCGACGAGACAGAGATCACCCGGCTGAAGGACAAGAAGCTCACACAGCTGCGGCGTGACCGGATCGGGTTCATCTTCCAGGCGTTCAACCTGCTGCCCACGCTGAACGCGCTGGAGAACATCACGCTCCCCATGGACATCGCCGGCCGCAAACCCGACCGCGAGTGGCTCGCCCGCGTCGTGGACACCGTCGGTCTCGGCGGCCGGCTCAAGCACCGGCCCACCCAGCTCTCCGGCGGTCAGCAGCAGCGCGTCGCCGTGGCCCGCGCCCTGGCCGCCCGGCCCGAGATCATCTTCGGGGACGAGCCGACCGGCAACCTCGACTCCCGGGCCGGCGCCGAGGTGCTGGGCTTCCTGCGCCGTTCCGTCGACGAACTCGGCCAGACCATCGTCATGGTCACCCACGACCCGGTCGCCGCCTCCTACGCCGACCGGGTGCTGTACCTGGCCGACGGCCGCATCGTCGACGAGATGCTCCAGCCGACCGCCGAGCAGGTCCTGGACCGCATGAAGGACTTCGACGCCCGGGGGCGCACGTCATGACCGTCCTGAAGACCTCGATGCGCAACTTCTTCGCGCACAAGGGACGCATGGCCCTGTCGGCCGTGGCCGTCCTGCTGTCGGTGGCGTTCGTGTGCGGCACGCTCGTGTTCACCGACACCATGAACACCACCTTCGACAAGCTGTTCGCCGCGACCTCGCCGGACGTCACCGTCAGCCCCAAGGACGCCTCCGACACCGGCGAGACCACTTCCGACAACGGCAAGCCGCCGGTCCTCCCGGCGTCCGTGCTCGGCGAGGTGCGCAAGGTCCCCGGCGTCAAGGACGCCGAAGGCACCGTCTTCTCCTCCTCGGTCACGGTCGTCGACGGCGACAAGGACAACCTGTCGCCGACCTCCGGCGCCCCGACCATCGTCAGCAACTGGGGCAAGAACGACGCCCGCACCATGACGATCACCAAGGGGTCGGCCCCCGAGGGACCGGACCAGATCATGGTGGACGCCGACACCGCCGACAAACACCACCTCGAACTCGGTGACGAGATCGGCGTGATCACCGCCGTCGGCACGCACACCGCGAAGGTCTCCGGCATCGCCGCCTTCGAGGTCACCAACCCCGGCGCGGCCATCTTCTACCTGGACCTGCCCACCGCGCAGCGTGCCCTCGTCGGGCAGGACGGCGTCTACACCAACATCAACGTCACCGCCGCGCCCGGCGTGACCCACGAGCAGCTGAAGAAGGCCATCTCCGAGCGGCTCGGCGGCGCCTACAAGGCGCTCACCGCGAAGGAGACCGCCGACGCGGGCCAGGAGGACGTCAAGGGCTTCATGGACGTCATGCGGTACGCCATGCTCGGCTTCGCCGGGATCGCGTTCCTCGTCGGCATCTTCCTGATCATCAACACGTTCTCCATGCTGGTCGCGCAGCGCACCCGCGAGATCGGGCTGATGCGGGCCATCGGCTCCTCCCGCCGGCAGGTCAACCGGTCCGTGCTGGTCGAGGCGCTGCTGCTCGGCGTCGTCGGCTCCGTCCTCGGTGTCGCCGCGGGCGTCGGCCTGGCGGTCGGCCTGATGAAGCTCATGGGCCAGATCGGCATGGACCTGTCCACCGACGACCTGACCGTGGTCTGGACGACGCCCGTCGTCGGTCTCGTCCTCGGTGTCGTCGTCACCGTCCTCGCCGCCTGGCTGCCCGCCCGCCGCGCCGGCAAGATCTCCCCGATGGCCGCGCTGCGCGACTCCGGGGCCCCCGCCGACGCCCGCGCCGGCCGCGTCCGCGCCCTGATCGGCGTCGTCCTCACCGGTGCCGGCGGCTGGACCCTGTACCTCGCCGCCACCGCGGACAAGGCGAAGGACGGCTCCGCCTGGCTGGGTCTGGGCATCGTCCTCACCCTGATCGGGTTCGTCGTCATCGGTCCGCTGCTCGCCAACGGTGTGGTCCGTGTCCTCGGCGCGATCCTGCTGCGGGTCTTCGGCCCGGTCGGCCGGATGGCCGAACGCAACGCGCTGCGCAACCCGCGCCGCACCGGCGCCACCGGCGCCGCCCTGATGATCGGCCTCGCGCTCGTCGCCTGCCTGTCGGTGGTCGGCTCCTCCATGGTCGCCTCCGCCACCGACCAGCTCGACAAGAGCGTCGGCACGGACTTCATCATCCAGAACGACGCCGGCCAGCTGATCACCCCGCAGGCCGTGCAGGCCGTCAAGGCCACGCCCGGACTGGAACACGTCACCGAGTACAAGATCCTCGACGCCGAACTGACCACCCCGGACGGCCGCACCTCCAAGAAGCGGTCCATCAACGCGGCCTCCCCGAGCTACGCGCAGGACCTGCGCACCGAGACCGTCGCCGGCAAGCTCGCCGACGCCTACCGGACCGACTCGATGTCCGTCCCCGAGGGCTTCGCGAAGGACCACGGTCTGAAGGTCGGCTCCACCGTCACCGTCGCCTTCAAGAACGGCGACAGGGCGCGGCTCACCGTGCGGGCGATCACCAGCGACGACGTCGTCCTCGACAAGGGCGCCATGTACGCGTCCATCGCCACGGTCGCGAAGTACGTGCCGGCCGACAAGATGCCCCTGGACCAGATCCTCTTCGCCAGCGCCGAGGACGGACAGCAGGACGCCGCGTACCAGGCGCTGAAGGACTCGCTGCACGACTACCCGCAGTACACCGTGCGCGACCAGACCGACTACAAGGAGGCCCTGAAGGACCAGATCGGCCAGCTGCTGAACATGATCTACGGCCTGCTGGCCCTGGCGATCATCGTCGCGATCCTCGGTGTCGTGAACACCCTCGCCCTGTCGGTGGTGGAGCGCACCCGGGAGATCGGCCTGATGCGGGCCATCGGCCTCTCCCGCCGCCAGCTGCGCCGCATGATCCGCCTGGAGTCCGTCGTCATCGCCCTCTTCGGTGCGCTGCTCGGCCTGGGCCTGGGCATGGGCTGGGGCGCGACCGCGCAGAAGCTGCTCGCGCTGGAGGGACTGACCGTCCTGGAGATCCCCTGGCCGACGATCGGGGCGGTCTTCGTCGGGTCGGCGTTCGTGGGCCTGTTCGCCGCGCTGATCCCGGCGTTCCGGGCGGGCCGGATGAACGTCCTGAACGCCATCGCCACCGAGTAGCCGTACGACCACCGCATACGGGGGTTGCGGGGGAAACACCCGGCGCCGGAAGCCTTGGGGGCTTCCGGCGCCGGGGCGTGTCCGGGCGGGGCACGCGCCGCCCCCCGCCCCGCGCCGCTGCTCCC
>NZ_JALLGL010000413.1 GCF_023072675.1 Streptomyces sp. XM83C | reverse complement strand
GCTGCGGAGTCTACGGGGGCTGCGGGGGCTGAGGCCGTTGTGGGGGCGGTAGTTGGGGTGTCGGCGACGGTGTCGGCCGGGAGGTCGGCGGCGGTTTCGGTGCCGGTGTCGACTTCGGTGCCGGTCTCGGTCCCGGTGCTGCCGCCAGTGCTGTTCGGTGTGCCGGTGACGCCGCCGGAGCCGTTCGCTGTGCCGCTGTCCGCGAGGGTGCCGTTCACAGAACCCATGCCACCGCCGGCGCCGTTCGCAGTGCCGCTGTCCGCGAGGGTGCCGTTCACAGAACCCATGCCGCCGTCGGCGCCACTCGCTGTGCCGGTGTCCGTGACGGTGCCGGCGGCCGTGACGGTGCCCGCTTCGGTGTCGCGGTCGGCGGCCTGGGCTTCACCGGGGTCACCGACGGGGTCCATTGCGGACGGGGTGGGTGCGGTCCCTGCATCAGGGCGGGTGCCGGGTACGGGTGTGGCTGCGGAGGTGATGGTGACTGAAGGGAGTTGAGGGGCGGTGGTGGTGGTCGGGGCCGATGCGGTGTCGAGAGCGGAGTTCGTACGGATGCCGTCTGCGGTGGCGCCCGCTCCCGGCCCCATGTCGCCGATCTCGTCGGCGAGTCGGTGGACGAGGATGCCGTGGCGGAACGCGGTCTCGCCGACGTGGGCGCAGGTGCTGCCGTACACGGAGAGGAGGTTGCCGCTTTCCTGGACGACCTCGACGGAGCGCCTGCCCGTGCGGGCCTCCTTGATGAGGACGGCGGCGAGGCGGGCGGCATGTGGGGTGCGGACGGCGACGCGGGGGCGCAGCCGGGTCCGGGCGAAGTCGGTGACGTCCTGGTCCGCGACGAGCCTGCCCTGTTCCAGGGTGACGACCCGGTCGGCGGTGCGGGCGGCCTCCTTGGGGTCCCGTGTGGTGAGCAGGACGGTGCCGCCTTGTTCGGCGTGGGCGCGCAGCATGCCGTACAGCCAGCGGCTCTCACGGGCGGACAGGCCCTGGGCCGGTGCGTCGAGGACGAGGGTGTGCGGGTCGGGGAGCAGGGCGCAGGCGAGGCCGAGGCGCCGGTCCATGCCGCGGGAGAGTGTGCCGAGTCGTTGGTCGCGCAGGCTGACCAGGCCCACCGCTTCGAGGACTTCGTCGGCTCGGCGTACGGGGACGCCGGCCGCCGCGCACAGCATGCGCAGATGACCGCGGACGGTGCGGGCCGGGTGGCCGGGTACGTCGCCGAGCAGGACGCCGACCTCCCGTGAGGGGTGGGCGATGCGGTGCAGGGTGCGTCCTCTGAAGTAGGTGACGCCGCGGCCCTGTTGGAGTTCGAGCATGAGTCTGAGGGCCGTCGTCTTGCCCGCGCCCGGCCCGCCGAGCAGCGTGGTGATATGGCCCGCGTGCGCCTCGAAGGAGACGTCGTCCACGGCGGGCGGAAGATCCTTGCGGGGGATGCTGGTCAGTCCGAGGGCCTGGATCACCCGTAGCAAGATAGCGCGCTGTGCCCGTTTTCAAGGCTTTTGCCCTGCGGTGGTTCGGGGGCCTCGGTCACACTTCGGGGCGCAGCATGGGCGGGTTGAGGTAGGTGGCGCCGCCGGCTCGGAAGAGCTGGGCGGGGCGGCCACCCTGACGGGTGGTGGTGCCGCCGGTCGGTACGAGGAAGCCGGGGGTGCCGGTGACCTTGCGGTGGAAGTTGCGGGGGTCGAGAGCGACGCCCCATACGGCCTCGTAGACGCGGCGCAGCTCGCCGACGGTGAACTCGGGCGGGCAGAACGCCGTGGCCAGCGAGGAGTATTCGATCTTGGAGCGGGCTCGTTCGACTCCGTCGGCGAGGATCTGGGCGTGGTCGAAGGCGAGCGGGGCGACGGGTTCTCCGTCGCGGCCGTAGCCGCCTTGCTGGAGCAGTTCTTCCACGGGTGCCCAGCGGGCGTTGCTGGCGTCGCCGCCGGCCCGGGGTGCGGGCAGGTCGGGGGCGAGGGCGAGGTGGGCGACGCTGACGACGCGCATGCGCGGGTCGCGCTTGGGGTCGCCGTAGGTGGCGAGCTGTTCGAGGTGGGCGCCGTTGTCCTGAACGGGGACGGACGGGTCGTGTGCGCGCAGCCCGGTCTCCTCGGCCAATTCGCGTGCGGCGGCCTGCGCCAGGTCCTCGTCGGCCCGGACGAACCCGCCGGGCAGCGCCCAGCGCCCCTGGAACGGCGGTTCTCCCCTGCGGACCGCCAGCGCACACAGGGAATGGCGGCGCACGGTCAGCACGACCAGGTCCACGGTGACGGCGAAGGGCGGAAAGGCTGACGGGTCGTAGGGCATGTCGCGATCATAGTCGTCTGCCTGACGATAAACACTCCCTTCGTCGGCCGCTTCCCTGGCTGATCCTCTTCGCTCTGGCGTGCGGACCGCGGCGGGGCCGGTGGTGCCTGGCGATGGTGGTGTACGGCGAGGTCAGGTGCGCAGTTGCAGTTCTTCGGCCGCTTCTTCGACCATGGCGAGTCCGAGGCGGCTGACCCGTACGGCGAAGGGGGCGCCGGCGACTCTGAGGCCGGTGAGGCCGATCTCGCCGAGGGGTGCGCTGCGCAGGGGGCGGAGGGTGACGGTGCCGGCGGGGGCGTCGGGGCGGATGCCTGCGAGGGAGGTCAGCATCAGCACTCCGGCGGCGGCTGCGGTGGCCGCAGGCCTGCAGGCGGCCGGGTGCGGGAGGGGTCCGGCTCCGTCGGTACGTCGTTCACCTCCGTACATCTCGGGCAGCCGGTGACCGAAGTGCCCGGCGGCGGACAGGACACCCCGCAGCAGGAGGCCTGCTTCCTTCTCGTGACCGGCCGTGGCGAGTCCGGCGACGGCGACTGCCGTTTCGTGGACGCGGACGGCTCCGCTGCGGTGGCCGAAGGGGTTGTGCCCGGGTTCCTTGGCGCCGAGTCCGCGCAGGCCCCAGCCGCTGTCCAGGGCCGGGTCGGTGAGGAGGCGGGCGAGCTGTTCGGTGCGCACCTTGTCCAGCAGGCCGGGGGCCATGGTGCCGTCGCCGAGAAGTCCGGTGTCGAGGAGGTGGGCGGCGCCGGCGCCGAGGTGCGGGACGAGGCGGCCGTCGGTGGTGCGGGCGGCGGCAGGCCGGCCGCCGCCGAGGTCGTCGATCCAGAACTCGTCCCGGAATGCCGTCCGCATACGGAGCGCCAGGTGCCGGAGTTCGGCGCCGCCGGGGCTGTCGCACGCGTCGAGCAGGTCGGCGCCGAGCACGGCCGCGCGGTGGGCGTGGGCCTGGGTGTCGCAGCGGGCGGGGCCGGTGGGCTGCGGATCGGGCAGGTAGGTGCCCTCGCCCACGGTGGTCAGCAGCCAGGTCAGGCAGCGCCGGGCCGCGGGGAGCAGTTCTTCGAGGTCGCGTTCGGGCAGCCCCCAGCGGCGGGCCTCGGCCAGCAGGGCGGGGAAGAGCAGGGTGGCCTCGGTGCCGGTGCAGCCGGGTGGCAGGTGGGGGCCAGCGTCTCTGCGTGGTCCGGGGATCATGCCTCGGCGGGGTCCCGGGTCCTGCTGCTGGGTGCGGGCGAGGGCGCGCAGGGTGCCGACGGCGAGGCCGGTGCCCAGCGGGAGGGCCATACGGGCGGCGGCCAGCGCCTCGGCCGGGGAGAGACCGCACCGCCAGGGCGCGCCGGCGGCCGGATACTTGTCGGTGGGGTGGGCGGGGTCGCGCAGGAGCAGTGCGCGGAGGTCTTCGATGCTGGTGCGCAGCAGTTCGGCGACGGCCGGTTCGTCGCCGGTGGCCTGGGCGGACGCGAGCGGTCCGGACGGTGTGCGGCCCGCTGAGCGCACGGGTGCCGCGCCGTCCGCCCGCACTCTCAGTTCGATGGTGGTGCTGCCGCCGGCCGGTAGTGCGAGGTCCCAGCGCAGCAGGCCCGCGGAGGCCAGCACGTCCGAGGGTGGCGGGTCTGCGGTGACGGATGCCGTGCCGGCTGGGCCGGACCAGCGCAGGCCGGCGGCGCGGACGGTGGCGGGCAGTTCGGGGCCCGCGCTGCCCGCGGCGATCGCCGCCAGGTCGGCCAGGTCGGTGCCGAGCGCCACCTCCACCGGCAGCCGCAGGGGGCGTCGGGCCGCGCTGCGCAGGGCGATGCGCTCGGTGCCGTCCGCGTGCCGGGTGCGTTCGACGACGAGGTCGGGGTCCGGTCCCGTGTCCGGGGCCATGCGCAGCACTCCTGTGAAGCGGGCCGTGTCGGCGCCCACGGTGCGGCTCTGCAGCGGCAGAGGCTCGCGGCCGGCGATACGGAGCCGGCAGCGGGCGAGCAGCCGTCGGCTCGCGCGGTAGACCCCTTCCAGTCCGCGTCCGGTGAGTTGCCCGTCGTCCGAGGAGATGGCGAGGCCGGGCAGGGCGAGGATCGTCAGCACCTTGTGCGTGGGCGGGAGTTCACCGTGGCGGCGCGGGGCCGGAAGGGGGCCCGGGGG
>NZ_JALLGL010000412.1 GCF_023072675.1 Streptomyces sp. XM83C | reverse complement strand
AACAACAACGACGCGACGCCTTCCCCGACTGGCTGCACACCTACAATCACCACCGCGGACACACCGCGCTGAAAGGCCAGCCACCCGCCAGCCGCGTTCCTAACCTCTCAGGGCAATACACCTAGGAAGCGGGCCAGGCGGGTTTCCCACCGCCTCAGTTCCTGCGGCGTCCAGACGGGGACCGAGACTCCGAGCTGTCTGCGCTGTGTGCCAGGGGCCATGGCCGGCCCCGCCATTCGCACTCCGGGATCGCACCCTCCCAGTCGTCGGTGCACCGGTCGGCAAAGCCCCGGCCCACCATGACCGGCCGGGTCACCACACCACCGCCGGCCTCCTGCACCCGCAGCACGAGGCCCAACCCGTTCACCCCGGGGTTCCCCCGCGGACCGTACGACACGTCGAGCACCCCGCACCCGTCGGCATGCAGGAGGAACCGCTCCAGATCGGCTGGAGCGCAGGCGGTCAACTCCCTCCCCCACAACGTCACCTGTGGCCCGTGCACCCCGTCGACTGCGACGCAGAACAACCGGCCGTCGATGAAGTAGCAGGACACGGCGGGCTCTCCACGCCCCGCCCCGAACTCCATACCCAGGGTCTTGGGGAACCAGGGGTCGGCCTGGAACCGACGCAGCTCGCTCATGTCCGGCAGGACCGCGGCAACTTCGGTGACCCTCAGCCCGAACCTCAGTGGCCCGACGCCCTCCAGGGGTGTCAGCTCCCAGGCCCACCGCTCTGGCCCCTTCACGACACCCTGCCGTTCCGCCGTCGCCGTCTCTCCACCCGTCCCCCTACGTGCCGAGCCGCGCCGACCCCCGCCGCTCACTATCACGCCAACGCGGCACCAAGCTCAAGATCCTTCGGGGAGTGATTACGCCGTAATCACTCCCGGCACCGGCAGCCCGGCGGAGTTTCACCGAGCCGGCTCCCGCTGGAAGCTCGCAGCGATTACGCCGTAATCACTACGAGCGGACGAAGTCCCCAGCCACCCCCCGAGTTTTGCGAAGCTAACGCGTCGGTCTCACAAAAGATCTTGCGCGTTAGTATGGTGTCCTTCATGAGTTCGCCAACTGCCGCCAGCGACCGCGAGAAGGTCGTCTCCAAGCTGCCGGGATGGCTCCGGCAGAGCCTCAAAGTACGAGCCGCGCAGCACGGCATCGAGATCCAGACCGCTGTCGAACAGGGCATCAGGGACTGGTGCAGCCTGGCGTCGATGCCGGCGTCGATCGACACCGCCGGCGCCGACTCGTTCTCCACATTCCTGCCGCCCGGCCAGTGGGACGAGTTCCGCGGCATCGCGGCAGAACGACGTGTCTCCCTCATCCAGGGCCTGGCCCAGTCCGTCCAGTTGTGGCTCGACACCAACCCCGCCCCGGACGTGGTGCGACCGGAGATCACCCGCCGCATCGTCGTCTGCAACCAGAAGGGCGGCGTCGGCAAGACGGCCATCACCGCGGGCCTGGGGGAGGCGCTCGCCGAAGACCCCAATGCCCTGTACTCCGTGCGCGTCGCCAAGGCACTCACCAAGGCGCTCCGGGCCAGCGAGACTCGCGCCGGAGAAACCGCGCCCTCTGACGACCCGCTCGACATCGAGAACCTGCCCGGCCCCGGTCTGCAGGTCCTGCTGGTCGACTTCGACCCGCAGTGCCACCTGACCAACCAACTCGGTGCCACTCCCCTGCCGATGAACGGCGACAGTCTCACCAACCACATGGCCGGAGACCCGAAGGGTGACCTGCGCGACCTCATCGTCTCCATCGACGAGGACACCTTCGGCGGCCGGCTGCACCTCCTGCCCGCGTGCAACGACGCGTTCCTGCTCGACGTGCGCCTGTCCGCGGTGCGCGCCAGGGAAGCCGCCCTGGAAAGGGCCCTCGCCTCGCTGGAGGGTGATTACGACGTAATCATCGTCGACTGTCCGCCCAGCCTCGGCCTCAGCATGGACGCCGCCGCCTACTACGGTCGGCGCCGCGACGGCGAGAGGCACGGGCAGTCCGGCGCCCTCATCGTCGTCCAGGCCGAGGACAGCTCCGCGGACGCCTACGAGCTCCTCACCAGCCAGATCGACGACCTGCGCAACGACCTCCAGATCGACATCGACTACCTGGGCATCGTCGTGAACCTCTACGACTCCCGCCGCGGCTACATCGCGACCTCCTCCCTCCAGGGGTGGGTCGACATAAAGGACCCGAGAGTCGTCGGTCTCATCGGAGACCTCAAGGAGCAGAAGGAAGCCGTCCGAGTGAAACAACCACTGCTGTCCTACGCGCCCAAGTCGCAGCAGGCGGTGGCCATGCGTGCTCTCGCCAGGGAGGTGCTGTGAGCAAGGCCGACCGACTGGGCGCCGGGCGCTTCGGTGGGGGAGTCCGCCCCGTCAGTGCACGCCGCCAGGCAGTCGCTGCAGCCACCGGAGTCCCGACCGAGGGCGTCGCCCCTCCGTCCGAACTCCCCGTCGACCGTATCAGCCTCAACCCGGACAACCCACGGTCCAGCCTCGGGGACCTGAGCGACCTCGCGGGCAGCCTGAAGACCCACGGCCAGAAGCAAGCGATCACGGTCATGAACCGCGACGCCTACATCAAGGCCAACCCCAGCCGGGAAGCAGACCTGGAACCGGACACCACCTACGTCGTCATCGACGGCAGCAGCCGGCTCGCTGCCGCCCGCGAAGCCGACCTCACCACCGTCAAGGTGATGGTCAGCGACGACCAGGGATCGACATCCGAGGAACTGCTCGAATCCGCTCTGGTAGCCAACATCCACCGCCAAGACCTCGAAGAGCTCGACGAGGCCCGTGCGCTGCAGCGCCTTCTCGCCATCCACGGCACCCAGCGAGCCCTCGCCAAGAGACTCCATCGCTCCCAAGGCTGGGTCTCACAGCGTCTCGCCCTGCTCAACCTGACACCCGAACTCCAGGCACGGATCGGCGAGGAGCCCATTGACCTGCTCCGTGCTGTCGGCAACAGGCCACACGATGAGCAGGCCGCTGCACTGGAAGCCCTCAAGGCCGAGCGAGCTCGCAAAGAGGCACTGAGAGAACCCAAGCCGCCCCGGAGGCCGGAGCAGGGGAAGAACGGAGAGAATGATTACGGCGTAATCACCGGAGGCTCCGCGAGCACCCCCAGCAGTGAGGCCGCGACCCCCAGGCCCTCCGGTGAAGCGGTTCCCGAGCCTCGTATGAGTTCACCTGCCGAAGAGCCGCGAGTCCCCAACGACGTGGGAGCAGAGGCCGACCAGACCGCCCGTCCCCAGCTGAAGAAGTTCCCCTACGGCGACGGGGAGTCCGCTGCCTACTACCTGATCAACAGGATGCCGCCGGACGAGTTCAACAAGATGCTGGACCTCCTCATCCAGCACAGGAACAGCAACAGCCAGGCCGCTCCTGCGCACTGAACCGGCCGCCCTCATGTCCAGCGCATGCCGATGGTGGAGAGGAGGTCGATGCGTTCTGGTGTCAGGGTGGCGGCTCGGCTGCGTTGGTTGCTGATCCATGTTCCGAGCCGGAGTTCCCGCTTTTCCTGGTCCTCGCCGCTGCCGACGATGATCGTCTCGATGTGCCTTCTTGGTACCTGCAGGTGTCCTTCGCGTTCGTAGAACTGTTTGGCGGCGGCGTAGTTGGTGGCCCATGTGTCGGCGTGTGTGCGGCGTGGTTTGGGCTTTTCGTGTTCGCCGGCGGGATGGATGCCGAGGATGTGCGTGCACATCCATTGTTGGGCGGTGGTGAGTTTGTCCCAGCCGAAGCGGACCGATGTGACCCACTGTCCGAGGTCTTCGCCTTGGTGCAGGACTTTGTCCGGCTCGGTGGGCAGTTGGCCGCCGGCTTCCAGGTGGAGCCGGGTGAGGTGGAAGGCGGCGTGAAACCCCCACGTAGACAACGTGGAGTCGACTACGGTGAAGCCACCGCGACCGGATCGCCGCTAACCGATCAGATACGAGGAAGCGTGATCCAAACCGGGTCGCCACCCCTCAGCGGAACTGCTGTCTGCCTCCAGATTCTATCCCCGGCTTCAAAACGAAGCACCAGCATCCAGAAAATCCCCCGAACGCGGCGCGATCCTGTTTACCCCGGCCCCAGCGACGCCACAGGAAAGCGGCTTGACGGAGAGTCACCCGCCTCAACCACCAGTCAGCCCAGCCTCGTTGAGCCGCACCCGTTCCCGCCCCACCCCCCTCTTGCTGCCGCCTCGGGCCGTAGGCCCGCGGGTGGGCCGCGCGGAGCGTGGCACACCCGGCCCGCACAAGAGTTGGTGGCTGCGCTGGAGTGGCCGCAGCGCAGCGGAGGCCACGGGCCGGCCGGAGGCCGGCCACGCCTCGCAACGCGAGGCGCCTGCCCTGCGGTTGACGGTGCGCGCGCAGCGCGTACCGCCTGGCGGTGAGCGGAGCGAACCGCTCCCGCTCACGCGGAGCGGGAGCGGCCGGGGCGCGCAGCGCCCCGGCTCGCTGCTC
>NZ_JALLGL010000411.1 GCF_023072675.1 Streptomyces sp. XM83C | reverse complement strand
GGCAAGGATCTGAGGGACAGGGCGTCGCACCGAGGACGGACACCCCCCGGCGCGGCCCCGACCCCACCACCGGACGGATGGCGCTACCGCAACCACCCACCCACACCAGCGGGCCGCCGCAGGCATCGGGGGCGCGGGGAACTGCGCGAACACCCCCACCGGCCCGCAGGTGAACAACGAAGCCCCAGGCACCCCCAAAGGGGCGCGGGGAACTGCGCGAACGCCCCCCACCGGCCCACAGGTGGAAACGATGGCCCCGCCAAACAAAGGGGCGCGGGGAACTGCGCGGAGCGGCGTCACCGGCACCCCGGTGAAAAGGGGCGCGGGGAACTGCGCACAAGGGCGTCACCGGCACCCCGGTGGCAAAGGGAACGCGGGGAACTGCGCAGAGCGGCGTCACCGGCACGCCGGTGGCAAAGGGGCCGCGGGGAACTGCACGCAAAGGGCGTCACCGGCACCCCCGTGGCAAAAGGGACGTGGGGACACCCCGGGGTGAACTACGGCCAAGTGGGCGTTTCTCTGAAATCCTGGACCCGCACCGGCACGACGCAGGAAGGGCAGGCCGTGGGCATGAGCAGTTCACAGCGCTGGGACGACGTCGACTTCTACTTCGCCGGCCACCTCGCCCCGGAGGACGACGCCCTCCAGGCCGCCCTCCGCGACAGCGAGGCCGCCCAGCTGCCCCACATCAACGTCACCCCCACGCAGGGCAAACTGCTCCGGCTGCTGGCCGAGATGCAGGGCGCCCGGACCATCCTGGAGATCGGCACGCTCGGCGGCTACAGCACCATCTGGCTGGCCCGCGCCCTCCCCGCCGACGGGCGCCTCGTCTCGCTGGAGTACAACGCCCGGCACGCCGACGTCGCCGCCCGCAACATCGCCCGCGCCGGCCTCGACCGCGTCGTCGAGGTGCGGGTCGGTCCCGCCCTGGAGTCGCTGCCGAAGCTCGCCGACGAGAACCCGCCCCCGTTCGACCTCGTGTTCATCGACGCCGACAAGGCGAACAACGCCCACTACGTCGAGTGGGCGCTGCGTCTGACCCGCGCCGGCAGTGTGATCATCGTCGACAACGTCGTCCGTGGCGGCGGCGTGATCGACGACCTCAGCACCGACCCCGACATCCGGGGGACCCGCGCCGCGATCGAGCTGATCGCCACCCATCCGCGGCTGAGCGGTACGGCGATCCAGACCGTCGGCAGCAAGGGGTACGACGGGTTCGCCCTCGCCCGGGTCCTCGCCTGACCGGCCCCGTCCCGGTCCCGCGCGTCAGAGCTCGTGGTAGAAGCCCACGTTCACGCTGCGCGGGCCGGTCCGGTCCTGGATGACGATCTCCCCGGAGCCTCCGCGCGGCAACGGCACCGTGCCGCCGTACGCGAGCGGCTGCGCGTACTCGCCGAGGACGAGCCGTACCTCGGAGGACGGGTCGGGCTGGGAGCCGCGCAGCCAGGTCAGATGCCAGGTGCCGTCGGGCCCGCACACGAACTCCAGGTGGGCGCGGGAGACGAACAGCCAGTCCTCGGGCGTCACCAGGCGGCACACCGCCTTGTCGCGGCCCACCCGCAGCACGGCGCCGGGCTCGCTCGGCGCGTCGGCCATGAGCATCCCTGCCGTGGCCCCCGCTTCCTCCCCCGATACGGTGGCCATGGTGAGTTCGAGCACGTGCGCTCCCTAAGTGACGTGTCGTCCGGTGCGGCGCCCGGACCGGATCTCCGCGGCCGAATGATAGGCCGCACGGCCCCGTCCCGTCCGGCACAATGGCCGCATGAGCGAGCGAAAGCCACCGGGGATGAGCTTCGACTCCTGGACGGACAAGCAGATACGGGACGCGGCGGCTCGCGGCGAGTTCGACCGGCTGCCGGGTGCGGGCAAGCCCCTGCCCCACGATGTCGAGGCCGCGTACGACGAGCAGTGGTGGATCAAGCGGAAGCTGACCCGTGAGGGCATCTCCGTACTGCCGCCCACCCTGGAACTGCGCAAGGAGGCCGAGGACGCTCTCGTGGCGGCGATCGCCGCGCCTTCGGAACGCATCGCGCGGAAGATCATCGCCGACGTCAATGTGAAGATCCGCGACATGATGTTCAAGCCGCCGCCCGGGCCCCCGCTGGGCATGAAGCCGTACGACGTCGAAGAGGTCGTACGGCAGTGGCGCGAGCGCCGGGCACGGTGACGTCCCGGGGCGCGGCGCCGGGTCGGGGCGCGCGCGGGCGTGTCCCGCGAGAGACGGTCACGGCAGGCGGGCCGGGGGCCTCGTCTCCTGCGGGTGTTCCCTGCGGGAGCCGCACAGCTCCTCGTTGAGCAGGTGCACCAGCTGCGTCAGGTCCGTCGGCCGGTCCGCGCCCCACCAGTCGCCGAGCAGTTCCGCCAGCGACTCCTCGCGGGCCCGCGCCAGCCGGTCCGCCACCTCCCTGCCCTCGTCGGTGAGGACCAGGTCGACGGCTTCGCGGCGGGCGAGGCGCCGTTCCTCGATCTGCCGGGCCGCCTCCAGAACGATGTGCAGCGGCAACGGCACCTGCTCCGCGAGCCGGGCCGGCTCCACACCGCCGTACTTCTTGATGCGCAGCAGCAGCCAGCTCGCCGCGGGCAGCAGGTCGTAGCCGGCCCGTTCGGTGATCGTCCGGTAGATCTCGCGGCGGCCCTCCCGCGTGCCGAGCACGGACAGCGCCCGGCACACCTCGTCGTACGACGACCGCTCCACCGGGTTGCTGGCCAGTGTCTCCGTGACGTCCGGTGCCGTGACCGAGGCCCGCAGCCGGTCCTCCTTCAGGAACCACGCCAGCACGAACGCGACCGCGGCCACCGGAGCGGCGTACAGGAAGACATCGGTGATGGCCGACGCGTACGCGTGCAGCGCCGCCGGCCGCAGCTGCGGCGGCAGCGCGGCGATCCCCCGCGGGTCGGACTCCAGCGTGTCCGCCGACACCCCCGGCGGCAGCGGTACGTCCCGGAAGGCGTCGGCGAGCTTGTCGCCGAGCCGGTTGGCGAAGACCGTGCCGAAGACGGCGACGCCGAACGAGGCGCCGATGGAGCGGAAGAACGTGGCGCCGGAGGTGGCGACGCCGAGATCCTCGTACGAGACGGCGTTCTGCACGATCAGGACGAGGACCTGCATCACCAGGCCGAGGCCGAGACCGAACACGAGGAAGTAGACGCTGGTCTCGGCGGTGGAGCTGTTCTCGTCCATCTGGTGCAGCAGGAGCAGACCGACCGCTGTCACCGCCGTGCCGGCGATCGGGAACACCTTCCAGCGGCCGGTCCGGCTGACGATCTGCCCGGACACCGTCGAGCTGAGCAGCAGACCGAACACCATCGGCAACATGTGCACACCCGACATCGTCGGCGTCACACCGCGTACGACCTGGAGGAACGTCGGCAGATAGGTCATCGCGCCGAACATCGCGAACCCGACGACGAAGCTGATGACCGCCGACAGGGTGAACGTGCGGATGCGGAACAGCTTCAGCGGCAGCACCGGCTCCGCCGCCCGCCGCTCCACCAGTACGAACGCCACCGCGAGCAGCACGCCCAGCACCACCAGCGTGACGATCTGCGCCGACCCCCACGCCCAGGACGTGCCGCCCAGCGACGCCACCAGCACCAGGCACGTCGCCACCGACGCGATCAGGAACGTGCCGAGATAGTCGATGATGTGCCGGGTCGACGTACGCGGGATGTGCAGCACCGCCGCGATGACGGCGAGCGCGACCACGCCGACGGGCAGGTTGACGTAGAACACCCAGCGCCAGCTCAGATGCTCCGTGAACAGCCCGCCCAGCAGCGGGCCGAGCACGCTGGTCGCGCCGAACACCGCGCCGAACAGGCCCTGGTAGCGGCCCCGTTCGCGCGGCGGCACGAGGTCGCCGACGATCGCCATCGACAGCACCATCAGGCCGCCGCCGCCCACGCCCTGCACCGAGCGGAACGCGATCAGCTGCGGCATGTTCTGCGCCATGCCGCACAGCGCCGAACCGACCAGGAAGATCACGATCGCCGTCTGGAACAGCTTTTTCCGGCCGTACTGGTCGCCGAGCTTGCCCCACAGCGGCGTCGCCGCCGTCGACGCCAGCATGTACGCGGTGACCACCCAGGACAGGTGCTCCAGGCCGCCGAGGTCGCTGACGATCGTGGGCAGCGCGGTCGAGACGATCGTCTGGTCGAGCGCGGCCAGCAGCATGCCCAGCAGCAGGGCGCCTATGGAGACCAGCACGTTGCCGGAGACGTGTTCCTGCTGCGGGGGGCCGGTCGGGGCGGCGGCTGGGGATGCGGCGTCGGGGCCGGTGCCGGTGCTTGGGCCTGTGCCGACACCTTTGCCCGGGTGCGCGTCTCCGCCTGCGTTCACGGCCATCTCGACCTCCTGTTCCCTCGCGCTGCGTGGTTTCCATCGTCTTCGGTGTGACCCGATACGGCCTGTTGAGTCCCGCCGGTCCTGATACGGCGGGGGGTGGGGGGGCGGTGGCCCAGGCGG
>NZ_JALLGL010000410.1 GCF_023072675.1 Streptomyces sp. XM83C | reverse complement strand
CCACGGAACCCGCCCGGCGCCCCGGTCGGCCCCGCCACGGCCCGTGCTGTGACCCGTCGGCCCACGGCAGGCGAAGCCGCTCTACGCGTAGGTGTCGTAGCTCGGCTTCCCTTTCGTGCGGTAGACGGCCACGATCGTGCCGCTCTTCGTCGTTTTCGCGCTCACCGGCTCCAGGGCCGTGGGGACGGCACCGTCGGCGAAGAGCCGCTTGCCGGAGCCGATGATCACCGGGTGGACGGTGAGCCGGTACTCGTCCACCAGCTCGTTGCGCATCAGGGTCTGGGCCAGATCGCCGCTGCCGACCACGAAGAGGGGACCGCCCTCGGACTCCTTCAGGGCCCGTACGGCGTCGGCGGCGTCGCCCCGCAGCAGGGTCGAGTTCTCCCACTCCAGCTCGGTCGGTGTCCGCGACGCCACGTACTTCTGCATGCTGTTCATCCGCTGCGTGAACGGATTCGACGGATCGGCCGTCGGCCAGTACGAGGCGAAGATCTCGTACGTCCTGCGGCCGAGCAGCATCCCGACGGGCTCCTCGTACCAGCCTGCGATCGCCGCCTCCACCTCGTCGTCGGAGACAGGCTTCTGCCAGCCCCCGTGCTCGAAGCCGCTCGCCCGGTCCTCGTCGGAACCGCCGGGGGCCTGCATGACACCGTCGAGGGTCAGGAACGTCGTGATGATGATCTCGCGCATGATGCGCCTCCTTCGTCGACAGGGCAGACAGCGGCGGCACCCGGAACTCATCGGCCGGCCCGCCGACCGCCAGGACGGCCACTCTCCGTGACCACGCCCGCGCCAGGGGTGCGCCGCCTCGGCGGTGTGACCTGTTCGGCGCATCGCGAGGGGCCATCAAACCCGGAATGCGGGGAACTGGGACAGAACGACAACGCAGAACATCACAGGGCGGCCCGCGACCGCGGAGCCCCGCCCTGCTGAAGTACCGCAGACGAAGGAGCATGGCGTGGCCAAGGACCTGACCCCCAAGTACACCGTTCCGGGTATCGATCGGGAGGCAGCCGGACGTCTCATCGGTCTGCTCCGCTTGCGCCTGCACGCCCTGAACGACCTGCACCTCACCCTCAAGCACGTCCACTGGAACGTCGTAGGCCCCCACTTCATCGCCGTCCACGAGATGATCGACCCGCAGGTCGACCGGGTCCGGGAGATGGCCGACGACGTCGCCGAGCGCATCGCCGCCCTCGGCGGCGTCGCCCAGGGCACCCCCGGCGCCCTCGTCGAGGAGCGCACCTGGGACGACTACTCCGTCGGCCGCGCCGACGCGCTGGCCCACCTGGGCGGACTCGACGTGGTGTACACGGGCGTCATCGAGGACATACGCGCGGCGATCAAGGAGGCAGGTGACCTCGACCCCGCCACCGAGGACCTGCTCATCGAGCAGCTGCGCGACCTGGAACAGTTCCAGTGGTTCGTCCGCGCCCACCTGGAGACCGCGGGCGGCACGCTGACCACCGCCGGCGCGCACACCGAACAGCAGGCCGCGTCGCGAGGCGCCGAACTGGACTGAACCTTCCCCGAGCGGCGTGCAGGACGGCGGCTGCCGGGCGAGGACCCCGCCCGGCAGCCGCCTCCCGCGAACCCGGGAGTCCTGGGCCGGCCCATCGGCCCGGAGCGGGCGACGACCGTGCCGGCCGCCCCCCGAACACGCGCGGACCCTCCCGGCGGGTCCTCACGCGCTCAGATCGCCATCGCCTCCTGAAGCCACCGGTTCACCCGGTACGGCAGCCACCAGCCCAGGTCGCCCACCCGCAGGACCAGCAGCTCACCGGCGAGGTCGGCGAGCACGGCCGGTGGGACGTCACGGTGGTCGGTGCCGAAGTCCAGGGCCTCGATGGCCGCCTGGTACTCCGGCTCGTCCGCGGTGAAACGGCGCAGCTCGCCCCAGCGGCGGTCGCGGATCTGGACGAAACCCGGGCCGCGCCGCCACACGAACTTGCACAGATAGTGCTGCGTCCGCCAGGTGTACAGCGCCTCCTCCGCGTCGGGCACACCCTCGATCCGCAGCGGCGGGTGCAGATGGGACAGCAGCCGCCACTGATCCGCGCCCTCCTCACCGGGCAGCCTCAGCTCCCAGTCGACCAGCACGGCGCGCGCGGTCAGCTCCCGCACCAGGCACAGCAGGTCCACGGCACGCCGGGCCCCGGCGTCACCGGACACGGTCAGGTCGACCGGCTCGTGCAGGGCGACCCGGCGGGCGCCGAGACGCCACAGGCCGTCGCACGCCTGACCGGTCACCTCCGGCAGGTCGATCGTGCCCAGGCCCATGCCCGGCAGGGCGCGCGCCCGGTCGTCGTGGTCGCGCCACGCCGTCACCGGGAACGGCGCGGCCGGCTTCTCGACGGTCTGCGTCATCATGTGCGCTTCAGCTCCAGTGTTCTTCCGGTGCTCGACCAGTGTTCGCGAAGGGGCGGGGGTCAGGACAGGGCGGGTTCCTCGGTGCGCGCCGCCGGTTCCTCCCGGGGCGCACGGTAGGTGTGGCGCATGAAGTCCAGCCGCAGCAGGTCCTGGTTGACGGCGGACGGCGCGATGTGCACGTACTGCCCGGCGTCCGTGAACACGATCCCCGCCGCCACCCACTCGTCCAGCAGCGCCCGCACCTCGTCGTCGGTGCGCGAGGCCGCCGCCTTCTCGTCCGCCTTGCGGCGCAGCGCGGCCGGCGAGTGCGGCTGGTCCAGCAGCCGGAACACGGCGATCTCGTACGGGTCCGTCAGCTCCCGCGTCCGCCACGCGAAGGCGCTGCGCCGGCTCACCAGGACGATCCGGTCGCCCAGGTCCACATGGGTGAGCCGGGCGTCCACATGCCGCTTCTTCCACAGCGCCAGCGCGTCGTTCAACGCCTGCACGGTGTCCTCGCCGATGCCCCGCGCCGGCGCCTCGAAGACGTACGCGAGGTCGTACAGCTCCTCCTCGGGCAGGTCGTACGTGAACCGGTAGTGCTGCTCGGGCCGCAGCCCGGTGAAGCCCAGCTCGGGCTTGGCGAAGTAGGGGCTGAAGCGCTCGATGGCGATACGCGCCGACAGGTCGACCGGCGGATCGAGATGCTCCAGGGCGGGGATCTGGCGGATGACGGGCGCGTAGTCGTCGTCGGTCTCGCCGGGGAAGCCGTGCAGATAGTTCCACGACACGGACAGGCCCGTCTCGGCGGCGTCGCGCAGCATCCGCACGTTCTGGCAGCCGCTCACCCCCTTGTCCATCAGGTCCAGGACGCGGCTGTTGAGGCTCTCGATACCGGGCTGGACGTAGATCAGGCCCGCGTCGGCGAGCGTCCGCAGCTGCGGGCGCCGCATATTGGCCTTGATCTCGATGTGCATACGAAGGTCGTATCCACTGTCGACGATCCGCGGCAGCACCGTCGACAGGTATTTCATGTCCAGGATGTTGTCCACGACATACATGTCGAGCACGCGGTGCCGTTCCGCCAGCTCGATGATCTCGTCGTAGAACGTCTCCGGGGACTTGCTGCGGAACTGCATGAACGAGCCGTTCAGCCCGCAGAACGTGCAGTGGTGCTTCTCGCCCCACCAGCAGCCCCGGGCGCCCTCCACGACCAGCTTCGGCTCCACCCAGTTGCGGGCCACCGACGCGGCCAGCCGCTCGAAGTAGCCGCTGTAGTCGGGCGGCAGGATCGCCGCCGGCGGCAGCGGGCTCGTCGCCATCGGGTTGGCGACGCTGCCGCCGTCGGCCGCACGGTGGCACAGGCCCGGGATGCCGTCCAGCCCGCCGGTCCCGTCCCGCAGCGCCGTCAGAAGCGCGGGGAACGCGCTCTCGCCCTCGCCGCGCACCACGAAGTCCACGAAGCGGAAGTTGCGGTGCACGGCGGCGCCCTGCTCGGAGTCGCAGTTCGCGCCGCCCATCACGGTCACGATGTGCGGCGCCAGCTCCTTCACCCGCCGGGCGGCGGCCAGCGCCGCGGTGTTCTGCTGGAACGTGGACGTGAAGCCGACCACGTCCGGCCCGGCCGCGACGATCCTCCGCGCGATCTCGTCGACGAACTCCGGTACCAGCCGGTGCAGTTCCTTCGTCATCCGCATCCGGGACCTGCGCAGCTTCGGCGACATCACCCGGGTGAACTCCTCGTCCTTCCACTCCGGGTCGTCGTACAGCGCGGAGGAGAACACCCAGTCGCCGCAGCCCAGGAAGTACGACGACAGCGCGTAGTACTCGTAGTCCTGCGCCGAGAACTCGGCGCGCCCGGTGATCCAGTCGGTGAACTCCAGGTTGGCGTGCAGCACTTCACAGGTGGCGTCCGGCACCCGTTCGTCGACGCTGCGCTTGAGGATGCCGAGGGCCAGCGAGGGCAGGTCGATCGGGGACCAGGGCATGTTGACCAGCAGAACGCGCACGGGCGTGCTCCTTGGGGCGACGAGGCGGCAGGGGCAGGTCGATCGAGGTCAGGTCGCGGCGGCGGAGCGCAGCGGGGAGCGGAGGTGGGGGGAGCGGAGGAGGGAG
>NZ_JALLGL010000040.1 GCF_023072675.1 Streptomyces sp. XM83C | reverse complement strand
CCACGACCCCGCCCGCCCGCACCCGGCCCCGCCGGGCCCGGGACGCGGCCGTCGCCCGGTTCGCTCCAGGCGGCGCGCCGTACGGTCTCGGCCTGCGCGTCCGGGTCGACGATGGCCTCCGCCGGGTCGTCGGGCCAGTCGGCGACGATCCGGGACGCCCAGTCCGCCCATTCGGCGACCAGACGGTAGTACTCCGTCAGGAAGCGGCCGACCAGCAGCGTCTGCGCGGCCCGCTCCGGGAAGCCGCCCTCACCGGCGGCGTAGGCGCGTCCGGTGGCGAGGTTGTCGCGGTTGCGTTCGACCGCCCACTCCCGTGCCGCGCGGAGCGTGGCCCGCGTGTCCGCCGTGGTGCCGTGCTCGGCGAAGAACACCTTCAGCAGCTGCTCCGACTCCAGCACCGGCCCCGCGCCCGGCTCCCGCAGCCAGGCGGCCAGCGCCGCGCGGCCCTCGGGCGTGATGGCGTACACCGTGCGGGGACGGCGGCCCACCGCTCCCCGCTCGGCGCGCGCCAGTCGGTGCCGTACCAGCTTCTTCGGCTCTTCGTAGATCTTGCTCTGTGCCCTGGGCCAGATACGGCCGAGGCTGCGGTCCATCTGCCGGGCCAGCTCGTACGTGCTCCACGGCCGGACCGCCAGCAGCCCGAGGATCGCGTACGAGGTCGTGGTCAGCGCGGGTTCCCTTGACATCGCCACCCCACGGGGTTAGACCGGAACAGTCCCTTTGGGAGTATAAGGCGGGTGGTCGAGATGACCAGGACGCTTCAGGCCGCACCGGCGAACGCGGAGCAGGTCAAGGCATGGGACGGCGAGGAGGGCGCGTACTGGGCCGAACACGCCGACCGGTACGACCGCGCGCTGCGCGGCTACCTCACCCCGTTCTTCGAGGCCGCCGCGGTCGGCCCGGCCGACCGTGTGCTGGACGTCGGCTGCGGCACGGGAGAGATCTCCCGCGAGGCCGGGCGCAGGGCGCCCCGGGGGAGCGTGCTCGGCGTGGATCTGTCGACGGCGATGCTGCGGGTCGCCCGGCAGCGGGCCGAGGAGGCCGGGCTCGGCCATGTGCGGTTCGAGCAGGCCGACGCTCAGATACACCTCTTCCCGGAGGGTGGCTTCGACCTCGTCGTCAGCCGTACGGGAACGATGTTCTTCGGCGATCTGGACGCCGCGTTCCGCAACCTCGCCCGGGCCACGCGCCCGGACGGCCGTCTCGTCCAGCTGGTGTGGCAGCCGGCGGTACGCAACGAGTGGTTCCTGACGCTGACGACGGCTCTCGCCGCGGGCCGCGATCTGCCGGGGCCACCGCCCGGCGCGCCCGGCCCGTTCGCCCTGTCCGAGCCGGACCGGGTCCGCGCCCTGCTGACCGGGGCCGGCTTCACCGGCCTCGGCTTCGAACCGTTCGCCGCGCCGATGCACTTCGGCACGGACGCGGACGACGCGCACCGCTTCGTCGTCGGACAGCTCGGCTGGATGCTGGAGGGCCTCGACGACACGGGGCGCGCCCGCGCGCTGGACGACCTGCACGCCGCGCTGCGGGCCCGCGAGACACCCGAGGGCGTGCTGCTCCCGTCGGCCACCTGGCTGATCACCGCGACACGCCGCTGAAGGGGCGGCGGGCCACCGCGACACGCGGACGACGGCCGGGGCCGGCCGCCACCGGGGCACGGCGGCGGCCCCGCTCAGCCGGCAGCGCAGATCGAACCCGCACGCGGCCCGTCCGCCCACCGAGCCGGGCCTCCCCGCCCCGTCAGTCGAGACAGAACTCGTTGCCCTCGACGTCCTGCATCACGATGCACGACTCGTTCTCGCCGTCGGCGAGCAGCACCCGCACCTGCCGTGCGCCCAGCGCGACCAGCCGCGCGGACTCGGCCTCCAGAACGGCCAGCCGCTCCGCGCCCACCAGGCCGGTGCCGGCCCGCACGTCGAGGTGGACACGGTTCTTCACCGTCTTCCCCTCCGGGACCCGTTGGAAGTACAGCCGCGGCCCCACCCCCGTGGGGTCCGAGCACGCGGCCCACGCGTCCCGCTCCTCGGGCGGCAGCGTCGCGTCGTGCTCCTCCCACGTGCTGAACCCTTCGGGCGGTTCCGGCAGCACGTATCCGAGCACCTCGGCCCAGAACCGTGCGACGCGGCGGGGCTCCGCGCAGTCGAAGGTGACCTGGACCTGTCTGATCTTTGCCATCGGGCCACCCTAACGGCGCAAACCCCTACTCTGCCTGGGGTTTTCCGCGCAGGACGCGGAAGGAGCCGGGGGCGGCCGGGTCCCGGTCCACGACCTGTACCGGCGGTCCGGCCCACTGCCACACGCCGATGCCCGGCACCCGGGAGAAACGGACCGTGCCGCGCGTGCCCTTCACCGCGACGTGCGGCCAGGCCGCCGCGACGCGGGAGCGGTCCGTGCCGTGCGCGCGCAGCGCGTCGGCGAGGACGGTGAGCGCGTCGTAGCCCTCGTACGCCACGAAGGACGGCTCCCCGCCCTGCCGTGCGCGCAGTGCCGCCGCGACACGCTCCCCGAGAGGCGTGAGCCGTTCCGGCAGATACCGCAGGAACGGCACCCCGGCGCCGTCGCCGCCCAGCGCGTCCGCCCACATGGCGAACTCCGGCTGCCCGGCGGGCGCCCCGACCAGTACGTCCGCGAGCCGCACGTCGCGGCGGACGGCCCGCACGATCGGCACGGCCGGTTCCGGGAATCCCGTCAGCAGCAGAAGCGCCGTCGCGGGCTGTCCGGCGAGCCGGTCGCACAGGTCCTCGGGGGAGTGGGCGTCGGCGTCGAACCAGACCAGGGTGCCTGCGTGCGGGTCGAGCGCCTTGCGCAGGACACGCACACCCGACGCCCAGTACTCGCCCGGCTGGCCGGCCACCGCCAGCTGCCGGTGGCCCGCCGCGAGAAGGGCGTGCGCGTAGATCCGCCAGCCACGGGACTGCGGCGGGGACAGCCGCGCCACCCACTCGGTCGGCTCGTCGGTCAGCGCGTCGAGCACCGCCGACGCACACAGGAACGGCAGGCGCAGCGCGTCCGCCCGCGCGGCGGCGGCACGGGCGACGACGCTGTGGTACTCACCGACGACCGCGGCGACACCCAGCGAGTCCAGCTCGTCCAGCGCCGCCTCGGCACGCCGCGGGTCGGCGGCGGTGTCCCGGACGAGCAGTTCCAGCGGACGCCCGCCGACACCCCCGACCGCGGCGACATCGGCCGCGGCCAGCTCCACACCGGCGAGCAGATGACGGCCCGCCTCCACCCAGCCGGGCCGGCTCAGCGGTGCGAGGACACCGACGCGCACCGGGGACGAGGACGCGGACACGTCTCAACGCCCTTCCCGCGGCGGGCCCGGCTGCGGGCGGACCGTGAGGATCTGCGACGCGTGACCCACCGGCCCGTTGCGGTCGTGCAGGACGCTGCTGGTGAGCCCCTGCCCGGCCGGGCCGAAGCAGACGGTGGTGTCCAGGCCGGTCCAGCCGGGCACGGGCTGCCGGTACAGATGGACCGTCAGATCCACGTTCGGGAACATCCACTTGTCCGGATGCTGACGTACGGCGATGCCGTTCGCCGTGTCCACCAGCGCGAGGTACGACGCGAGCGGACCGACCGGCTCACCGGCCACCAGGGAGAGCGGCGTGGAGACCCACACCGCGCCCCGGCCGGGGCGTGACGGGAAGACGGGCCGCACGTCGACGGAGGCGATGTACCCGCCGGACCACAGGTCGCTCATCCGCCACGGCTCCAGCTCCTCCGGCGGGGTGAGCGGCTCGGCGGACACACCGGCGACGGCCTCGGTGTCATGGGCGGCGAGCAGCCAGGCCCGGGCCCTGACAACGGCCCGGCCGCCTATGCGCGCGGTGGCCTCCAGAAGCTCGATCGTGCGGCCGGGCCGCACCGTCTCCACCTCGATCTCGCAGTCGTCGAGGGCGAGGCGGCCCAGGATGTCGTAGCTGACACGGGAGATGAACAGCCCCTCACCGCCGGGCCGCTCCGCCAGACGCCGTTCCAGCGCGTGCGCCACGAGCCCGCCGAGCGGGCTGAAGTGCTGCTCGTCCGGCCCCCAGGCGCCGCCCGCGTGGGCGGTGGGCCGGTAGCGGCCGTCCTCGGTGCGCGTGTAGTAGCTGCCGGTGGCGGTGTCGGTGTCGGACGTCAACGGACGGGCTCCCAGTGCTCCCAGGGCGCCGGCCGGGACGACACGGACGCCGGTACGGTGCCGGCGGCGGTACGGACGCCGGGCCCGGTTCTGCCGCCGACGTGGCACCCGCGTCCCACCTCGGCCGCGGTGAACGACGGGCTGGTCATCGCCACCCCGGTGAGGATACCCACCGGCCGTCACCCCGCTGCCGGCACCCGGCGTCCGGACCCCGGAGGCCCCGTCCGCGCCCCGGCCCGGTGATACGTTCGGGCGCATGGCTCTGCGTGACGCGGTGATGGCCGCCCTGCTGGAAGGAGAGGCGTCGGGGTACGACCTGGCGAAGGCGTTCGAGGCGTCCGTCGCCAACTTCTGGATGGCCACCCCGCAGCAGATCTACCGCGAGCTGGAACGCATGGAGAGCGACGGCCTGGTCGCCGCCCGCCTCGTCGAGCAGGAACGGCGCCCCAACAAGCGGCTGTTCTCCCTCACCCCGGCCGGTCTCGCGGCCGTACGCGACCATCTGACCGCGCGCCCCTCCAAGCCGCTCGCCCTGCGCGACGAACTGCTGGTCAAGGTGCAGTGCCTGGACGTGGGCGACGCGCAGGCGCTGGACGCCGTCCGCGCCGAGATCGAGGAACGCCTGGCCCGGTCCGCGGCCAGACTCGCACGGTACGAACGGCTGCGGGAACGGCTCCTGGACGGCCGTACCGAGGACGAGTTCTGGGCGGGCGCCGAACGCGTCGGCCCCTACCTCACCCTCCAGGCCGGTCTCGCCCTGGAACGCGCCAACGTGAGCTGGGCCGAGGCGGCACTGGCCCGGCTGAAGCAGCGCGCCGGGAACCGCTGAGCTCCGGGGGTCGCACCCCGGTCAGGCCCGCTCGACCACCGCCGCGTCCAGCAGCGGACCCAGCTCCTGCGTCACCGCCTCCAGGGCCCGTACGTCGCGTTCGGCGCGGGCGATGAGCAGCGCACCCTCCAGGGCGCTGATCATCACCGTCGCCAGGGTGCGCGCCCGCTCCGCCGGCACGCCCATCTCCGCCAGCGCCTCGGCCACCGCGCCCGTCCAGTCCGCGAACGCCGCCGACGCGGCCTCCCGCGTCGCCGCGGACGACTGCGAACAGTCCACCGTCGCCGCGGCGACCGGGCAGCCGCCCGCGAAGCCCTCGGCCGCGTACTCGTCGGTCCACTGGGCCACCATCCGCGCGAACAGCCCGCTCGGTGTCGGCTCGGGCAGCGCGGCGACGAAACGGGCCACCCGGCCGCGCGCGTACCGGCCCGCCCAGGCCACCGCCTCGTTGACCAGCTGCTCCTTGCCGCCCGGGAAGTAGTGCTGGAGCGAGCCGCGCGGCGCCGCGGCGTGCGCGGCGACCTCCCGCATCCCGGTACCGGCGACGCCCTCGCGCCGGATGAGCTGGGCCGCGCTGAAGACCATCCGCTCCCGCGGTCCCCGTTCCGATGCCGGCATGACCGCCGCCCTCCGCCCGTCGCCTCATGAGCCGATCCCGCACCACCCTATGACCGCCGTCATGGAAGAGCTACTATGACCGCTGTCATAGCGCGGGGTGCGGCGGCCGGTGCCGCTGCGCCCGCTCCCGGCACGGAACGGCGGTGCGGCGTGTACGTGGGTTTCGTCGGACTCGGTGTCATGGGCCGGCCCATGGCACTCAACCTCGCGAAGGCCGGGACACCCCTGGTCGTCTGGAACCGCACCCCCGCCCGCTGCGAGCCGCTGCGTGCCGCCGGCGCGCAGGTCGCCGCGAGCGCCGCCGAGGTCTTCCGAAGGGCGGACACGGTGCTTTTGATGCAGGCCGACGAACAGGCCCTCGACACCGTGCTGGCCAGGGGCACCCCCGAGTTCGCCGAGCGGGTCGCCGGGCGGACCGTCGTCCACATGGGCACGACCGCACCCGAGCACTCCGCCGCCCTGGAGGCCGACATCCGGGCGGACGGCGGGCGGTACGCGGAGGCGCCCGTCTCCGGCTCCCGTGTCCCGGCCGAACAGGGGCAGCTCGTCGCGATGCTGGCGGGTGAGGAGGACACCGTACGGGACGTGCGGCCCTTGCTCGGGCCGATGTGCCGCGAGGTCTTCGACTGCGGTGCCGTACCGGGCGCGCTGCTGATGAAACTGTCCGTCAACCTGTTCCTCATCACCCTGGTCACCGGGCTGACCGAGGCATTCCACTTCGCCGGGCGGCACGGCCTCGACCAGCGGCTGCTGCGGGACGTCCTGGACGCCGGGCCGATGGCCAGCGCCGTCTCCCGCGGCAAGACGGCCAAGCTGCTGGACCGCGACTTCGCCGTGCAGGCCGCGGCGACGGACGTACTGAAGAACAACCGCCTGATCGCCGAGGCCGCCCGCAAGGCCGGTGTCGCCTCCCCGCTGCTGGACGTCTGCCACCGGCTGTTCACGGAGACGGTCGAACAGGGGCACGGGCAGGAGGACATGGTCGCCGTACTGCACGCCCTGGAGACCCGCACGGCCCACGCCGGCCTCGCGGACGGACCCGCCACGGCGGACGGGTAGCGCGGGCGGCGGGTGCGGGGCGTTCCCGGGGCCGTCCGACCCCGCTCGCCGTTCCGCGCCGCTGTCGGGCGCGATGCCCGCCGGGGCGCCGTCAGCCCCGCCGGCCCGCCGGGGCCGTCGTCCGCCCCGCCCGTGCGCCGCCCCAGGCCTTCACCCGGGAGCCCGGCCCGCCGCGCACCGGCCCCGCCGGCACCACCGCGCTCGCCGCCGCCGCGATCCCGGCCGCCAGAGCGAACCCCCACGCGTACCCCGCGGCGCCGATCAGCGCGCCCAGCAGCGGCGGGGTCAGGGACGCCGCCAGGTTCTGCCCGGTGTTCTGCACACCCATGGCCCGCCCCGACCACGCCCTGCCCGCCAGCTCCGCGGTCGCCGTGAAGGCGAGGCCGTTGGTGCTCGCGGTGATGCCGCAGGCCAGCACCACGGCCGCGTCCGTCAGCGGCGACGGCCACACGGCGCCCAGCGCCGTCAGCCCCATCACGACGGCGATGCACAGCGACAGCCGCCGCATCGGCCGCACCCGGCTGCCCACCCGGTCCGACCAGCGTCCCGCCGCGATCCGCGAGCCCGCGCCCAGCACCTGGGCGACAGCGAGCAGCTGGCCCGCCTGGACGGCACTCCAGCCCCGTACCTCGACCAGGAACACCATCCCGAACGCGCCCGCCGTGAACTGCGGCACGCACAGCAGCGCACTGGAGGCGTGCACCCGCCACAACGCGGCCTGCCGGTAGGGGCTGCCGGACGGCTCCTCCGGTGCCGCGGACGCCGGGCGCGGCGGATCCGCGGCCAGCATGCCGACCAGCACCGCGACGACACCGCACAGCACGGCGCTGAACAGCAGCGACCCGCTCACCCCCGCCCGTGCCGCCAACGCGGGCACCACCAGGGCCGCGAGTCCCATGCCGAGCGGCGTCGCCGTCTGCCGGATGCCCATGGCCAGGCCCCGCTCCTCGGCCGAGAACCAGCCCACCACCAGCCGGCCGCTCGCCGCGTGCACCGATGCGCTCGCCGCGCCCGCCAGAGTGAGCACGACGCCGAGCGGCACCAGCCCCTCCACCGTGCTGCCGGCGCCGAGCAGCACCGCCGACCCGGCCAGCCCCGCCACGATCACGACCCGCTCACCGATCCGGTCGGCCAGCGCACCCCATGCGACCAGCGCCAGCACGAGGCCCGCCGTCGGACACGCGACGAGCAGCCCGACCTGACCGAGCGTCAGCCCGGAGCCGTTTCTCAACTCGTCCGAAAGATACGGCAGTCCGTAGACGAAGACGCAGGCGACCGTCTGTGCGGCGGTGCCCAGGGCGAGCATGCCCCAGCGTCGCATGGCGTCCCTCCCTCTCTAGGTACGTGGACGCTGCAACCATGGCACACCACCCGCATGTCGAGACAGATCGTCTCGAATGTTGAACGGACCGATTCCGGTCGGATGCACGGCGGAAGCCGCTGTAGGCTGCCCGGCATGAGGATCTCCGTCTCCTCCGACATGGACGAACCCGTCGCCCGTGCCCTGCTGGCCGAACTGGAGCGGCGCGGCCACGAGGTGATCCCGTACGGCGCCCTGCGCGCCGGCGACGACCCGCAGTGGGCCGCCTGCTCCGAGGCGGCGGCCCGCGAGGTGGCCGACGGACGCGCGGACCAGGCCGTCGTGTGCTGCTGGACCGGCACGGGCGCGTCGATCGCCGCCAACAAGGTGCCCGGCGTACGCGCGGCGCTGTGCACCGACGCCTACTCGGCGGACGGCGCGCGCCGCTGGAACGACGCCAACGTCCTCGCGCTCAGCCTCCGTCTGACCTCCGAGCCGCTGCTCAAGGAGATCCTCGACGCCTGGTTCGCGGCCGAGCCCAGCGACGACGCCGAGGACCGGGAGAACGTGGCACGGGTGGGACGCCTGGACGCGGACCGGGCCGCCGGGTAGTCCGCCGGCGGCGGGTCAGCCGGTGCGGTGTCTCCACTTCGGCTCGACCTGGTCCCACTCCCGGCCCCACGCCTCGATACGGCGTCGGTCCAGGTGCCGGCGCAGCAGCGCGCCCGCGCCGAGCGTCGGAAGGGCGAGCCCGAGGGCGGCGGCCATGCCGAACAGGACCGCTTCGACGGTCGCCGCCGCGCGGTCCGACGGCTGCCTGGTGAGGCCGCCGCGCGCATCCACCCAGACCACGACCTTCGTACCGGCCTTGAGCCCGGTGCCCACCAGCGTCGAACCGGTGCGGGTGGTGCCGTCCGGGGCCGTCCACCGCACCCGTGCCGGGGCGCGGTCGTCGACGGCCGAATCCGATGCGGGCAGCCGCGACGAGGACGTCAGCAGGACCGCCCGCACCGGGTGGCGCTCCGCGCGCTGGCGGGCGAAGGTCTCGTCGGCGGCATGCCCCGCCAGCACCCCGACCAGTGAACCGCCCACCGTGACGACCGCCCACACCGCCAGGACGATCCATGCCTCCAGGACGTCCTCGCGCCGGCGCAGCGGATTGCCCCGCCACCGCCACAGGGCCCGTGCCGCACCTGCCGTCCACGGACCGCACCTCCTTCCCGCACCCGCACCGCCGTGCCCCGGCACCCGCGGTCCCGTCGGCCGCCGCCGCGCGGCCCGGGTCAGAGCCCCGGCGCCGCCCCTGACACCAGCGTCCTGCCGTCCTCGGCCGACGGCAGCCCGGGGAGTATGTCGAACGCGCCGTCGAGCCGGACCTGGCGCAACATGCGCCGGAAACGCGCACTGTCCGTGACCAGCCGCAGCCGCCCGTAGCGCGCCCGCACCCGGTTGCGGGCCCGGCACAGCACCGATATCCCGGCGCAGTCGATGAAGGACACCGCGCGCAGATCCAGCACGACGTCCGGGCACGGGCCGTCCGTGAGCGCGTCCAGGCGGTCCGACAGCGCCGGGGCGGTCAGCAGATCGAGGTCACCGCTCGGCGCGAGGACGGCCGTCGGGGAGGCGACGACCGCTGTGGTGCCCGGGGCGGACCCGGTGGGTGTTTCGGCCATGGTCACAGCGAACCGGTCGGCACCGGTTTGGCGGAAGGGCCTACCGGCCCCAGCCGCCGGGCCCGACGGTGCCGGATGCCGCCGGGGCGACGGGGCCGCCCGCCCCCACCGCAGGGCGCACGTTCCGGGGCGTACGGCGCAGGGGCGGAGCAGAAGGGCGGCCGATGTGCGCCCTGTCATGACCTCCCGCCGGACGCCTACAGTGTGGCGCCACAGCGCTGAACCACCGATCGGCCGGGCGGACCCTCCCACCGCCCGCGCGACAGGCACCACCGTTCCCTCGAACCCCGCTCGGGCCGTCCGCCGAGAGCGCGCGGCACCGTGCGCGTCGTCAGTCGCTGGAGGCTGAAGTGTCCCGACCCCGAGTCGCCCTGATCGCCGACCCCACCTCGCCCGAACGGTGCAGCGAGTACCTCGCCGACGCGATCGGCCTGCTCACCGGCGCTCCGCCGGTCCGTGTCGACTCCCGTCACTTCGCCACCGGCGGCACCGGCCGCGGCATCCGCGACGGACACCGGTTACGGCTCCACGTCCCCTCCGAAGGCATCGACTTCACCCCCGACATCGTCGTCCTGTACGAGATCCCGCCGCACCGCCGCCATGAACTCGCCGCGTTCCAGGCCCTGCTGGAACGGCACGACGTGGTCACCCTCGGCACCGGCACGGCCGCCTGGCGCACCGCCACCGAGAAGAACCTCACCGTGGAACGGTTCCGGCGCGACGGCGTCGCCCACATGGAGACCCTCGTCCTGTCCCGCCCCGCACCCGACGAGGCCCGCAACGCCTTCGACAAGCTCGGCCGGGACACCTGGGCCCGGCCCGTCGTCGGCACCGGCGGCAACGACACCTTCCACATCACCACCGAGGAGCAACTCCTCGACGCCGCCGCCTTCTACGCCGCCCGCGACACCGACTGGCTGCTCTCCCGCGACGCCGGGAACCTCACCCCCGACGGACAGCGCCACCAGTTCCGCGTCTTCGTGCTGGACGGGCAGGTCGTCCACGCCCGTGAACACCTCCAGCCCGCGCTGGACACCCCCTGCAACACCAGCCAGGGCGCCACACCCGTCCCCATCGCCCCCGCCGATCTGCACCCCCGGCTCACCGAACTCGCCCTCGCCGCCACCGCCTCCGTGGGACTGCCCTTCGCCGGGGTGGACCTCGCCGTCGAGAACGGCGGCGTCGTCTTCGAGGTCAACGTCCAGCCCGCGTTCGTCCCCGGCGAGCTGGAGACCGTGGCCGTCCCGTACATCCGCGCCCACCTGGACGCCCTGACCCGGGCCCGCGGCGGCCACCGCGGAGGCGGCACCCGGCCCGCGCGCCCGGCCGCCGCCGGCTGAGGCGACGGCACGGGCTCACGGATCGGCGGCGGTCAGCCGTATCCCCGTGATCAGATCGGGGTGGATCCGCACCGCGTGATCCATGGTGCGGTCCACCCACGGGTGCAGCATCCTGCGGAAACGGGCCAGCTCGGCCGGGTCGGTGATCAGCCGGGCGTACCCGGTGACGACCACGCTCCAGCCGAGGTGGGTCCCCGGGTCGATGTCGTCCGCCTCGTACGCCACCACGACACCCGGCTCACCGGCCTGCCGGGTCCGAGTCGTCAGGGCGCCGCTCTCATGGGTGCGGATGACGATGTCACCGCCGTCCAGGACATGATTGACCGGGCGGATCGTCGGCAGAGCCTGCCGCGTGAAGACGATCCGTCCGAACGAGACGCTGCCCAGCAGCCGCAGGGCCTCCGCACCGTCGAGCTCGACGGTCCGGCGGGGCCCTGCCGGAGCCGGCGGAGCGTGGTCCAGAGCCATGGCGGTTTCCGTGGGTGAGAAGGGGCGGGAAGCGTGCGGTCCGGGGCGGGGGAACCCTCTGCCAGGGGCTTCCGCCGTGTCAGATCATTCGAACCGCGCCCCGCGCCGCCGGGGAAGGGCCTTTCGGCCCTGGTCTTCCGGTCCCGGAAGGCGAAGTATCCCTGGCAGGGTGGGTACCCGTCCCTGGGACCCCCGCCCCGACAGCACCACCACAGACATCGACAAGGAGCGCCCGATGGCGGACAGCCAGCGGCCCGGCCCCGGCGAACCGATCCGGGTCTTCCTGCTGGACGACCACGAGGTCGTACGGCGGGGCGTGCACGACCTGCTGAACGACGAACCGGACATCAGCGTCGTCGGCGAGGCCGGCACCGTCGCGCAGGCCCTGGTCCGGGTGCCGGCGCTGCGCCCCGACGTCGCCGTGCTGGACGTGCGGCTGCCCGACGGCGACGGCGTCACCGTCTGCCGGGAGCTGCGCTCGCGCATGCCCGAACTGGCCTGCCTGATGCTCACGTCCTTCGACGACGAGGAGGCCCTGCTCGACTCGATCATGGCGGGCGCCTCCGGCTATGTGCTCAAGCAGATCCAGGGCTCCGACCTGGTCAGCGCCGTCCGCAAGGTCGCCGCCGGACAGTCCCTGCTGGACCCGAGCGCGACCGCCCGGCTGATGGACCGGCTCCGCCACGACCAGCACCAGGAGGAGGAGCAGCCGCCGGTGCTGGCCGGCCTCACCGAGCGGGAACGGGAGATCCTCGCCCTGATCGGCGACGGGCTGACCAACCGGCAGATCGGCCAGCGGCTGTATCTCGCCGAGAAGACGGTGAAGAACCACATCTCCCGCCTGCTGGCCAAGCTCGGCGTGGAACGGCGGGTGCAGGCCGCGGTCATCGCCACCCAGGCGCAGGACCGGCTGCGGCAGTCCGGGCACTGATCGTCGCCGGTTTCGGCCACCTTCGTACCCCTTCGGGCGGCACCGGGCCCCTGTGGACCGATACCGTGGGCTCATGGCCGGCGCACGGGCCGGTCGTGCGGTGAGGCTCGAAAGGACCAGGGGTGGCAGGGACCGAAGGGGCACGGCGGACCGAGGGACCCGGAGGCGCCCGGGTGCGGCTGCCCCAGCTGCGGCTGGACGAGCTGCTGGAGGAGCTGCAAGCCCGGATCGACGCCGCCCGCGGCACCCGCGACCGGGTGCACAGCCTGCTGGAGGCGGTGCTGTCGGTCGGCCGCGAACTGGACCTCGAGCAGGCGCTGCGCAGCATCGTGGAGGCGGCGGCGGCGCTCGTGGACGCCGAGTACGCGGCGCTCGGCGTGATCGGCCCCGACGGCAGGCGGCTGTCGGCGTTCCACACCGTCGGCGTCACCGAGCAGCAGATCGCCCGCATCGGCCACTACCCGGAAGGGCACGGCATCCTCGGCGAGCTCATCCGCCACCCTGAGCCGCTGCGGCTAGCCAAGCTGTCCCAGCACCCCGCCTCCTACGGCTTCCCGCCGCACCACCCGCCGATGAACACGTTCCTCGGCGTCCCCATCCGGGTGCGCGACCAGGTCTTCGGCAACCTGTACCTGACGGAGAAGCGCGGCGGCCTCCAGTTCGACGAGGAGGACGAGTCGGTGCTGTCCACCCTCGCCGTCGCGGCCGGCGTCGCCATCGACAACGCCCGCCTGTACGAGGAGTCCCGGCTGCGGGAGCGCTGGCTGCGGGCCACCGCCGAGATCACGCACGGCCTGATGTCCGGCGCCGAACGCGCCGAGGTGCTCGGCCTGCTCGCCGAACGGGCCCGGGAGATCACCGGGGCGGCCCTCGCCGCGGTGGCCATGCCGGTGGAGGACACGCAGTCGCTCAGCGTCGAACTCGCCACCGGCACCGAGGCCGAACTCCACCGCGGGCTGGTGCTGCCGGTGGACGGCAGCCTCATGGGCGAGGCCTTCCGCACCGCCGCCCCCGTCACCAGCGAGGACATCGTCACCGACCAGCGCGTGTGGGCCGGACCCACCCGCTTCACCGGGCTCGGCCCGGCCGTCGCCGTACCCGTCGGCACCGGCGTCGAAGGCGTCCGGGGCGTGGTGCTGCTGGTGCGCGAAGCCGGTCAGACGGCGTTCTCCGACAAGGAGATCGAACCCCTGCAAGGGTTCGCCGCGCAGGCCGCCGTCGCGATGGAGCTGGCCGACCGGCGGCGGGACGCCGAGGAGATCGCGGTGCTCCAGGACCGCGACCGTATCGCCCGCGACCTGCACGATCTGGCCATTCAGCGGCTCTTCGCCACCGGTATGACCCTGCAGAGCGCCGGCCGGTTCATCGAGCACCAGGAGGCCGCCGAGCGCGTCGTACGGGCCGTGGACGACCTCGACGAAACCATCAAGATCATCCGCTCGACCATCTTCGGTCTGCGCTCCCGCGACGGCTCCGCCCGTTCCGGGCTGCGCGCCCGCGTCGTCCGCGCCGTCGGCGAGGCAGCACCCGTGCTGGGCTTCGCACCCAGCGTCCGCATGGAGGGCCTCATCGACACCCATGTGTCCAGGGAGACCGCCGACCATCTGATGGCCGTCCTGTCCGAGGCCCTCACCAACATCGCCCGGCACGCCCGCGCCGACCGCGCGGCCGTCGCGCTGGAGACCGACGGCCGCGAGATACGCCTGACCGTCACCGACAACGGCGTCGGACTGCCCGAAGGGGGCCGCCGCAGCGGTCTGCGCAACATGGCCGAACGCGCCGAACAGCTGGGCGGAGCCCTGCACACACGCAGCCCGGACGGCGGCGGCACCGAACTGGAGTGGCGGGTGCCCGTGGGGGAGCGGGAGACATGACCAAAGCCCCGCCCCGCCGGCCGGCCCCGCCCCGGCGACGCCGCCGGCCGTCGCCCGCCGGTGAGAAGGGGCGGCGGGAAGGACCATCCGCTTCTTGCGGATCCTCATTGCGCGGTGCGCGGCCGAAGCCGCTTCTCCGCGTCGTTCGAAACGGTCCTTCCCGTCACCCCCCAGCACACCACAGCCACGCCCCGTCCACCAGGGCTGAGGCCCGCCGGGAAGGGAACCCGGGGCCCGACCGGTACCGGCGGCGCCCGCCCGGCGCGGGGACGGCGCACACGGGAGGAGGACCGCAGAGGTGACGAGCACCGAGAGCGGCTGGAGTTGGGAGTACCAGGGGTACCGTCCCGCCGACGAACGGCTGCGGGAGTCGCTGTGCACCCTGGGCAACGGGTACTTCGCCACCCGGGGCGCGCTGCCCGAGTGCACCGCGGACGAGTCGCACTACCCCGGCACCTATGTCGCTGGCTGCTACGACCGGCTCACCTCCGAGGTGGCCGGGCGGCGCGTGTCCAACGAGGACATGGTCAACGTGCCGAACTGGCTGCCGCTGCGGTTCCGCCCCGAGGGCGGGACATGGCTGCACCCCGACACCGCCCCGGTCCTCGACCACGAGCTGCGGCTCGTGCTGTGCTCCGGGCTGCTGGAGCGCCGTACCCGCTACGACCTCGGTGCCGGCCGGTCCCTCCTCGTGCACCAGCTGCGCCTCGTCCACATGGCCGACCCCCATCTCGCCGCGCTGCGCACCGAGTTCACCGCCGAGGGCTGGTCCGGCACCCTGGAGGTCGAGTCCGCCCTGGACGGCGGCGTCACCAACGCGGGCGTCGCCCGCTACCGCGACCTTGAGGGCCGCCACCTCACCCACGCCCACTCCGGCACCGACACCCCCGGCACGGTGTGGCTGCGCTGCCGCACCCGCACCTCCGACATCCGCATCGGCACGGCAGCCCGCCTCACCGCCGCCGCCCCCGTCGAGGCCCGCCCGGCCAACCCGCGCGCCGTCCAGCTGGCCCGGCTGGAACTCGCCGAAGGCGTCGTCGCCACCGTCGACAAGACGATCGCCCTGCACACCTCCCGCGACCCCGCGATCAGCGATCCGCTGCACGCCGCCGTCGCCCGCGTCCGCCACGCCCCCGACTGGGAGGGCCTGCTGGAGACCCACCTCACCGCCTGGGACCAGCTGTGGCGGCGCGCCGACCTGGAGGTGCCCGGCGAGTCCGGCCGCATCCTGCGCCTGCACCTGTTCCATGTGCTTCAGACCCTGTCCCCGCACACCGCCGACCTCGATGTCGGCGTCCCCGCCCGCGGACTGCACGGCGAGGCCTACCGCGGCCACGTCTTCTGGGACGAGCTGTTCGTGCTGCCGTATCTGAACCTGCACTTCCCCGAGGTCTCCCGCGGCCTGCTGCACTACCGCCACCGCCGCCTGGAGCAGGCCTGCGCCAACGCCCGCGCCGTCGGCCGGCGCGGCGCCATGTACCCGTGGCAGAGCGGCAGCGACGGCCGCGAGGAGACCCAGGAACTGCACCTCAACCCGCGCTCCGGGCGCTGGCTGCCGGACCACTCCCGGCTCCAGCACCACGTCGGCTCCGCCGTCGCGTACAACGTGTGGCAGTACTGCCAGGCCTCCGGCGACACCGAGTTCCTGCACACCAAGGGCGCCGAGATGCTGCTCCAGATCGCCCGCTTCTGGGCCGACTCCGCCCAGTGGGACCCCGTGCTGGAACGCCACCGCATCAAAGGCGTCGTCGGCCCCGACGAATACCACGACGCCTACCCGGACGCCGACGAGCCCGGCCTCGACGACAACGCCTACACCAACGTCACCGCCGCCTGGGTGCTCGCGCGCGCCCTGGAACTGCTGGACACGCTGCCCGAGCCGCGCCGCCGCGAACTCCTCGAGCGGACCGGCCCCGACGACGCCGAACGCGAACGCTGGGAGGAGGTCTCCCGCACCCTGCACGTGCCCTTCCACCGCGGAGTCATCAGCCAGTTCGAGGGCTACGGCGACCTCGCCGAGCTGGACTGGGACGGCTATCGCGACCGGTACGGCGACATCCGCCGCCTCGACCGCATCCTGGAGGCCGAGGGCGACACCCCCAACCGCTACCAGGCCTCCAAACAGGCCGACGTCCTCATGCTCGGCTATCTGTTCTCCCCGGCCGAACTGCGCGCCCTGTTCGCCCGGCTTGGCCTGAGTCTGGACGACCGGACCTGGCAGCGCACCGTGGACCACTACCTGCACCGCACCAGCCACGGCTCCACCCTCAGCGGCCTCGTGCACGGCTGGGTGCTGGCCCGCGCCCGCCGCGCCGAGGCGTGGAAGTACTGCCAGGAGGCACTTCAGGGCGACATCGCCGACATCCAGGGCGGCACCACCGCCGAGGGCATCCACCTGGGCGCCATGGCCGGCACCCTCGACCTCGTGCAGCGCGGCCTGCCCGGCCTGGAGACCCGCGACGACGCCCTGTGGCTGGACCCCGTACCGCTGCCCGAACTCTCCTCGTACGACTTCTCCGTGCGCTACCAGGGCCACTGGGGCGTACGGCTGCATCTGGCGAGCGGCCTGCTGGAGATCGCCGTACCGGACTCCGACGCCCCGCCGATCGATCTGCGGCTGCCGGACCGCGCGGTCTCCCTCGCGCCGGGGGAGACCGCCCGGCTCGTGCTGCGGGGGTGAGAAGCGCACGGCCCCGGTCCCGCGCGGCGGGCCCCCGCCGCAGGGGCGTGCCCCGGCTCAGCGTGGCGAGCCGCTGCCGTACGGTGCGTACAGGTCGAGGAGCCGGGTGCGGGCCATGCGCAGCCGGTGCGCCAGCACGTCACCCACCCAGTGCGTGACGCTCAGCCCGAACTCCGGGTCCGTCCGGCACAGCTCCCGCACCACGCCCGCGTCGAACTCGTACGCCCGCACCGGGGTCGCCGCCTCCGCGCCCAGGTGCCACACATGCGGGCCGAACAGCCAGGACCAGCCCAGCAGTTCGTTGTGCCCGACGGAGTCGATCACCGCGGGCCTGCGGCCGGGGACCCGGGTGTCCAGCGCGACCGTCCCGGTGCGGACGATCCAGAACCGGTCGGCCCGGCCGCCCTCGTCGAAGATCCGCTCCTCCTGAGGGAACGACACCTCCCGGGCGATGTCCCTCAGCCGCTGCCGGTGCTCGGCGGGCAGCGCCCGCGACATGCTGGTGGTGACAGGAGCGCTCATGAAACGCCTCCAACCGAAGATCATTCGATGGTGTCTCAAGCGTCCGCCCGCCCCGGCGCGTCCACCAGGGCCGAACGGTCCGGTGGACGGGCCGCCCGGCAGGTCCGGCCGGACCCTTGAGGACCCGCGCCCGGTGCGCCACCGTGGACGCAGGGGGCGTGCAGGCGTCCGGCGCCCCCGACGGCCCGTGCGTGAAGGACCCCGCCATGCGCATCGTGATCGCCCTGGGCGGCAACGCCCTGCTGCACCGCGGCCGGCACCCCGACCCCGCCCTGGAACGGGCCGACGTCGTCCGGGTGGCCACCGCGATCGCCCCGCTCGCCCATGAGCACGACCTCGTCGTCACCCACGGCAACGAACCCCAGCTGAGCCGGCTCGCCGCCGAGGCACCCGCCGGCGCCCTCGACCTGCTCGGCGCCCAGACCCAGGGCATGATCGGCTCCCTGCTGGTGTGCACCCTGCGCGACGCGCTGCCCGGCCGCCGTGTCGCCGCCGTCCTCACCCACACCCTCGTCAGCGCCGACGACCCCGCCTTCACCCGCCCGTCGACGCGCGTCGGCCGGACGACGGTGCCCGCCCCGCGCCCCGAGCGCGTCCTGGAGGCCGACACCGTGCGCGCCCTGCTCGACCTGGGCACCGTCGCCGTGTGCGCGGGCGGCGGCGGCATCCCCGTCGCCGTCGACGACACCGGCGCCCTGCGCGGCGTACCCGCCGTCGTCGACAAGGACCTGGCCGCCGCCGTCCTCGCCGAGGAACTCAAGGCGGACTTCCTGCTCCTGCTCACCGACGTCCCCAACGTCTACGCCGACTACGGCACTCCGCGACAGCGCCCGCTGTCCGACGCCACCCCCGCCGAACTGCGCCGCGGCCACTATCCGGCGGCCACCATGGGACCCAAGACGCGGGCCGCCGCCCTCTTCGTCGAACGCACCGGCGGCCTTGCCGCCATCGGCCACCTCGACGCGGCCCACGAGATCGTCCACGGCCGCTCCGGCACCCTGGTCCGCCCGGAGCTGCCGGCCGTGTGACCCCGCACGCCGGGGCCCATCGGCCCCCGCCACGACCCTTACGGCCCCTACGCCCGCCGCCCGCCCGCCGGGACGCTGGAAGCAGATCCCCCGACGAGGAGGCACGGCATGGACCGCACCGTTGTAGCAGGCCTGGACGGCTCGCCCGAGAGCCGCGCCGCGGTGGAGTGGGCGGCACGCGAGGCGGAGCTGCGGGGCCTGCCCCTGAAGATCGTGCACGTGTGGGAGCCCGACCCCGGCCCGCTGGACCGGGCGCCGATGCTCGGCGTCGAGACCCGGGCCCACTGGAGCGAGCGCATCCCCCGTGAGAGCGCCGCCGGCCTGCGGGCTCGCCATCCCGGCCTGGAGATCACCGCCGAGCACCTGCCCGGCCGCGCCTACGAGATCCTGCCGAAGGTCGCGCTCAGCGCCGAACTGCTCGTCCTCGGCTCGCGCGCCCTCGGTGCCCTCGGCGGCTTCCTCGTCGGTTCCGTCGGCCAGTCCGTCATCGCCCACACCGAGGTGCCCGTGGTCCTCGTCCGGGCCGGACACCAGGCCGTCGACGAGCACGAGGCCGACCCCGCCGGGGTGCCCTCCGCGCACACCGCGTTCCGGCCCGTCCTGCTCGGACTGGACACGGGCGGGCAGGCCGACGACGTCACCGCCTTCGCCTTCGAGGAGGCCGCCCGCCGCGGCACCCGCCTGCGCGTCCTCAACGCCTACAACCTGCCGCCGTACTACGTGTACGGCCTCGCCGCAGACCCGACCCTGCACGACGAGATCACCCGCGAGCAGGCCGCCGCGCTCACCGAGGCCCTGGAGCGCTGGCGTAAGGAGTACCCGTCCGTGGAGGTCGTCGAGGAGTCCCGGCCCGGCAGCGCGGGCCAGCTCCTGGCGGACGCCTCCCGCCAGGCGTCCCTGGTCGTCGTCGGCCGCCGCGTCCGCCACGGCCGGATCGGCACCCACATCGGCTCGGTGACCCACGCGGTCCTCCACCACGCGACCGCGCCCGTCGCCGTCGTGGCGCACCCCTGACCCCGGCGGCGGCATCCCTCGGCCGCCCCGGCCCCTGGAACCCCCGGTCCGTCCGGGGGTTCCGTGCGTCGCGGGCGCGTGCGCGGGGTGCGCCCCGGCGGGGGCGTGTCCGTGCTCGGGGGCGTGCGTGGAGGCGTGTCCGCGCTCGGGGGCGTGCGTGGAGGCGTGTCCGGGTTGTGTCGTGGGGGCGCGTCCTGGGGGCGCGTCCGACGCAGCGCACGGGCCGCGTCCGGGCCGCGTCCGGGCGGCGCGCGGGCTGCGTCCGCAGGCGCGCGGAGCCGTGTCCAGTGGCGCGCAGGCCGCGTCCCGCCGACCGTCCGGCGGCTCCGCGGCGGGGGTGCGGGCCCCGCCGGGTCCGGGCGGGCTGCTGCCGCGCCCTCGTACCCTGGGCGCCGTGCGCATCTCCTTCGACGGGGCCGGGCCCGCCGCCGCGGCCGTGCGGTTCACCGGGCTCCCCGCCCGCAGCGAACGGCCGCTGTCCGCAGCGGTCACCGAGGTCACCCTGGACGGCGGGCGGGTGGTGACGGTCAAACGCGGCGACGGCCGGCACGCCGTGCGCGCCGAGGCGGCCGGGCTGCGCTGGCTCGCCGACGCCGGCGCGGTCCCGGTCCCGGCCCTGCACGGCCATGACGAGCAGTGGCTGGTCACCGACCGCGTACCGGAAGGACGGCCCGACCCCCGCGCCGCCGTCGCCCTGGGGCGCGCACTGGCCGCCCTGCACGCCGCGGGCGCCCCCGCGTACGGCGCCCCGCCGCCCGGCGGCCCAGCCGACGCCTGGATCGGGCTCGCCCCCATGCGGAACACACCCCACGACGACTGGCCTTGTTGGTACGCCGAGCAGCGCGTCCTGCCGTATCTGCGCAGCGCCGTCGACGCCGGTACCCTGCGCGCCTCGGAGGCGGCCGTCGTCGAACGGGTCTGCGAGCGGCTGCCCGAGCTGGGCGTGCCGGTGGAGCCGCCCGCCCGGCTCCACGGCGACCTGTGGAACGGCAACGTCCTGTGGGGTGCCGACGGGCGGGCCTGGCTCATCGACCCCGCGGCGCACGGCGGCCACCGGGAGACCGACCTGGCGATGCTGCACCTGTTCGGCTGCCCGCACCTGGACCACGTCCTGGACGGCTACCAGCAGGCCGCTCCGCTCGCCCCCGGCTGGCGCGAGCGCATCGGCCTGCACCAGCTGTTTCCGCTGCTCGTGCACACCGTGCTGTTCGGCCGCGGTTACGCCGAGCAGACCCTGGCCGCCGCCCGCAGCGCCCTCGCGCTCTGAGCGGACGCCGGCGTGCATGTACAGCGTCACGGCGCGGCGATCCGGACGGCCGCCTGACGCGGACGGCGGAGCAGCGCATGCGGACAGCGGTACGGCGCACGGAGGCCGTCCGTGCGCCGTACCGCTGCTTGTCCGTCGGCTGTCGGGCGCGGTCAGTGGGCGCCGAGCCCGCCACCGCCGAACGATCCGCTGGAGCCCTTGCCCCATCGAGGCCGTTCCGTGGTGGTACTCGGGCGGGTGCCCAGATTGCCGAACTCGTGCGGCAGACGGCGGCGGCCGTCCTGCGGCACCTCTTCCGGCTCGCGGTTCTCCCTTTCCTCGCGCACCGCGCCCTCGGGCGGCAGGTGCGGCTGTTCCTCGGGGCGGGGTGGAGCCGGCTCGCGGCTCTTGAGGATGTCCCCTCGCCAGAAGGCCCCGATCAGCAGGGCCACGACCACCAGGCCCACGATCAGGGGACCGAGGGCGAGAGCGCCGCTCGTTTCGGCCAGCTGCATTGCCGTAGTGGTACCCATATGCCATGAATACCCCCCAAATGGGTGCTGTACCAGGGCTGACCGTCCCGACTTCGTCGCGGAGCGCCCGAGCGGGGCCGGGAGGCACCGCCGGCGAGCCCCGCCCACGGGGGTTTGAACCGCCTTTGGCCCGGCTACCCGCCGGCTGTGACTTCGGCATCGCAGCAGGAACTCATCCGGTTCCTGGAGGACCGCTTCGCCTGCGCCCAGGCCTGCACGGAGTGCGCGCGGGCGTGCGCGCTCCGCGCCAGCCTGGTGGACCCGGGCGGCACGGAGCAGCAGGAACTCGTCCGCCGCAAAGGCATCATGTGCGCGGAGGTCTGCGACGCGACCTGCCGTGTGCTGTCCGAGCAGAACACGCTGGACGAGTCCGGCATCCGCGTCCAGCTGGAGTGGTGCCGCACCGTCTGCCTGGAGGCCGCGCGCGTCTTCGACGCCTGTCCCGGCGCCGAGGAGACCGCCGTCGTGTGCCGGGCGTGCGCCCGCGCCTGCACGGAGTTCCTGCGGACCCTCGCCTGAACCTCGCGCCCGAGCGCCCGAGCGTTCGAGCCACCGCGCATCGGAGTCCCCGAGCGCTCGCGCCCCCGAGCATCAGAGCGTCCGAGCACTCGCAGGCCCGGCACCGCACGCGCACGCCCGCCCGTCAGCCGAGCGGCCGGCCCACCCGCACATTGCGGCGCCCCGCCCGCCCGGAGAACTCCACCGCCGACAGCGGCGGTACGTCCGTACGCCAGAACGCGGCATCCGGCGCGCCCAGCGTCCGCACCACCGCCGCCCGTACCACCTCCGGCTCCACCACGGCGACCGTGCGTCCGTCCGTGTCCGCCGCCGTGTCCAGCCACGCCTCCACCCGGTCGCACAGCGCCCGTACCGACTCCCCGCCGTGCGGCGCCTCCTCCGGATCGGCCAGCCAGCGCGCCAGCGCCTCCGGCTCCGCCACGGTCACCTCCGCCAGCGTCGCCCCCCGCCACCGCCCCGCGTCCAGCCCCGCCAGCGCCGGCACCGCGACGGCCGCCAGACCCAGTGCCCGCGCCGTCTGCTCGCAGCGCACCGTCGGCGAACACCACACCGCACGCGCCGTCGGCACCGCCCCGGCCGCGGACCGCGCGGCCCTCGACCCCCCCTCGTCCAGCGGCCCTCCGGCGTCGAAGCGGGCCTCGCGCAGCGCCGCCGTCACCGCCGGTGAGATCAACATCACTCGGCTCGTCATCCGTCCGTCCCGATCCCCGACATCCCTTGATCCAGCCCGAATTCGCAGGGTGCGGCGCCCGACCGCGCGCTCCCGTCCGCGCCGTGCGCCCTTGGCCACCCCTCCGCTTCGCGGTACGGTCTCCCGGACATCGACGACGGCAACGCGGAAGCCGGTGAGAATCCGGCACGGTCGCGCCACTGTATGCCGAGCCCACGCCCTCAGGTGTGAGCCCGGCGAGTCAGACCCGCGGCCGTCGTTCCTGTGCACCACCGATCAGGGACGCGAATTCCCAAGGAGGTCCTGCCATGGCGCAGTCCGCCGTCCAGCCCAGCTCCGCCACCGCCGCCGAACCCGTCAAGCTGCCGGTCGGCGCGATCGCCCCGTGGGCGGTCTTCTTCGGCATCCTCATGCTGGTCCTGCTCTACTTCGTCGGCGCCGAGCAGGGCGCCACCGCCGTCACCTCCGGCGAGAACGTGCACGAGTGGGTGCACGACGCACGCCACCTGCTCGGCTTCCCCTGCCACTGACACGGGCGGGAACACGTACGAGCCGATGAACAACTCCATCGTCCGCACCCTGCTGGTGCGCGGCATGCTCGCCGGCCTGGCCGCGGGCCTGCTCGCCCTGGTCACCGCCTACTTCCTCGGCGAACCGCGTGTCGACGCGGCCATCGCCTTCGAAGAGGCGGAGCATGCCGCGCACGGCCATGAGCACGGCGTCGAAGCCGTCAGCCGCTCGCTGCAGTCCACCGCCGGCCTGTCCACCGGTGTCCTCGTCTACGGCGTCGCGTTCGGCGGCATCGCCGCCCTCGCCTACTGCTTCGCACTCGGCCGCATCGGCCGGTTCGGGCCGCGTTCCGCCGCGCTGCTCCTCGCGGCGGGCGGACTGGTCGCCGTGTACGTCGTGCCGTTCCTCAAGTACCCGGCCAACCCGCCGGCCGTGGGCGACGCCGACACCATCGGGCAGCGCACGGCGCTGTACTTCCTGATGACCGCGCTGAGCGTGCTGCTCGCGGTGGCCGCCGTGATCCTCGGCCGTCGTCTGGCACCGCGCCTCGGCAACTGGAACGCGACCCTCGCCGCCGCGGCGGCCTTCGCCGTGGCCGTGGGGCTCGCGTACGCCTTCCTGCCTTCCTTCGACGAAGTGCCGGAAGGATTCCCGGGCACCCTGCTGTGGCAGTTCCGGCTGGCGGCCCTGGCCGTCCAGGCGACCCTGTGGACAGCGTTCGGGCTGATCTTCGGAGTCCTGGCGGAACGGGCCCTCGCTCCCCGCACCGGACAGCAGGCACCCGTCACCCGGGCGGCCACCGCGGCCCACTGACCCGCACGGCCGACCGGACGGTGAGGCACCCCCTGCGGGGCCTCACCGTCCGCCGTTCTCCAGGGGCGGGGCAAGACGCCCGGCGAATCCCGCGGGGCGCCTCGAAGGCGCGGCGAGCGCGTATTCCCCACCACGGTGAGGCGGACATAACACCACTGCGGACGGCGGGGGAGCCTGCGCGGGTTGCGCTACGGGGCCGGAGTGGGCGACGGTTGCCTGAGACCACTGCTGTCCAGTCGAGAGGTGGTGAGGTGCGCGCCGAGCGCGCCTCCGCTTGTGATCCCTTCCCAAGGAGCCCCTGCCGGCGCGGACGACGCCGGTATCGGATCGGCCTGGCTGGACGCCCCCTGCCCCGTCGTCGTGCTCGACGCTGCGGGCGGCGTCGTCGACGCCAACCGCGCCGCGCATCCGCTCCTGAGCCTCGTCGCCGAGACCGGGCTGCCCCCGTGGCTCGCCCACGCCCACACCGGTAGGGCGCCGGGAACCCCCGCCGGGCCCCGGGCGGCGCCCTCCGGCTGGATCGGCGACCGCTACTACGAGGCACACGCCACGCCCACCGCCGGCGCGCACGTCGTGTGGTGGCTGCTCGACGGCACCGACCACCGCCTCACCCGGACCGCGCTGCGCACCGCCGAGGACCGGGCCTCCGTCCTCGCCGAGGTCTCCAGCATGCTGCTGTCCTCGCTGAACGTGCCCCGCTGCAGCGAGGTCGCCGCCCGCATGGCCGCCGAGCACCTCGCCGACGCGGCCGTCCTGGTCGCCCCGCCGCAGGGCCACCGCCATCTGCTCACCCAGGCGGTGCGCGGCGCGGAGGTGACCCGCGGGCTGCGGCAGATAGACCCGCACGAGGTGCCCGGCCTCGCCGAGGCACTCCAGGGCTTCCCGCCCGTGCCCGCCCGCTGGATCGACCCGGCCGACCTTCCCCCGTGGGTGCTGCCGCCCGGCTTCCCCGGCGAGGTCGGATCCGTGATCGTCACCCCGCTGCCGGGACACGGGGTGCCCGCCGGCGCCCTCATCCTGCTGCGCTCCACCCCCCACCAGGGCTTCAGCGTCGGCGAGGAGGTCTTCGCCCGCCTTTTCGCAGCGCGCGCCGGAGCGGCCCTGTCCGCCGCCCGCCTCTACACCGAGCAGTCCGCCGTCACCGCCACCCTCATGCGGGACCTGCTGCCGCCCCGGCTCAGCCATGTGCACGGCGTGGACTACGCGGGCGCCTACCGCCCGGCCAAGGACCACGAACTCGTCGGCGGCGACTTCTACGACGTCCACCCCGGCGCCGACGCGGACGCGGAGACCTTCGTCGTCCTCGGCGACGTCGCCGGCAAGGGCCTGGAGGCGGCCGTCCTCACCGGCAAGATCCGCAACACCCTCCAGGCGCTGCAACCCCTGGCCGACGACCACAGCCGTGTCCTCACCCTGCTGAACGGCGCCCTCCTCAGCGCCCACCAGACCCGCTTCGCCACCCTGGTCCTGGCGTCGGTGCGCCGCCACGGCGACCGGGTACGGCTCCGGCTGACCAGCGCCGGCCATCTGCCGCCGCTCGTCGTCCGCGCCGACGGCACCGTCGAGACCGCCGACACGCACGGCATGCTCGTGGGCGCCCTGCCCGACGTGCACGCCCGCACCACCGAGACCGAACTCGCCCCCGGCGAGACCTGCCTGCTCTACACCGACGGCATCACCGAGGCCCGGGGCGGCCCCCTCGGCGACGAGATGTTCGGTGAGGAACGGCTGGTGGAGGCCCTGACCGAGTGCGGCGGCCTGCCCGGCGAGGCGATCGTGGAGCGCGTCCAGATGCTCGCCGCGCAGTGGCTCGCCGACGGCGGCCACGACGACATGGCGGCCGTCGCCATCAGCGCGCCCCGCACCTTCCGGCGGGATTCCGGTGACCGGGGCGCCGAGAGTCCGCGGCAGCCGCGGTCCGGAACGACCGGGTGACCGTCCCCCGCACAAACGTCGGCGTCCGGGGCACACGGACACGGCACGGACGTGAACGGGGGCGGCGGCATCCGAGCGGCATCGCGGTAGGACGCCCCGCACCACCGTGCACGAACACACGCGGCCAGGACAGGCCCAGGACCGGGAGGAGCAAGTGAATCATCCCCGTACGACCGCCGAGAGCCCGCACGACCGGCCTCGCCCCGGCCACCCCGCCGAGCCGCCCCGCCACGATGCCGCGGGCGGGCCCCGTCCCTCCGCCGCGGAACTGCGCGACAGGCTCTGGAAAGCGGTGACGGAGGACGGCGAGTACGCCGCCGTCGACCTCGTCACCGAAGCCCTCGACACCGGCTGGGACGAGGAGAACCTGCTCCTCGACGTCGTCGCCGCCGTCCAGGCGGAGGTCGGCGTCGCATGGGCCGCCGGCCGGATCACCGTCGCCCAGGAACACGCCGCCACCGCCATCAACGACCGCGTGGTCGCCGCCCTCGTCCATGCGCGCGCCGCCCGCCGCCGCGACGGAGCCACCCCCCGCGGCCGGGTCACCGTCGCCTGCGCCGACGGCGAATGGCACGCCTTCCCCGCCCGGCTCGTCGCCGAGGTGCTCCGGCTGCGCGGCTGGCACGTCGACTACCTCGGCGCCCAGACACCCACCCCGCACCTCGTCGCCCACCTGCACGCCACCGCCCCCGACGCGGTGCTGCTCTCCTGCTCTCTGCCCACCCGACTGCCGGCCGCGCACGCCGCCGTCACCGCCTGCCAGGCCGTGGGCGTGCCCGTTCTCGCCGGCGGCAGGGCCTTCGGCACGGACGGCCGCCTCGCCCACGCCCTCGGCGCCGACGGCTGGGCACCCGACGCGCGGGGCGCCGCCGCCCTGCTGGCGGCCGGGGTGCCGCGGCCCGTCCCGGCGGCGATCCGGCACACCGTCGAGGACCTGCCGCACCTGGCCGACCAGGAGTACACGGCCGTCCTGCGCTCCCGCGCCGACCTGGTCCGGCGGACCCTCGCCGACCTGGAGGCCCGCTTCCCGGCGATGACCGGCTACAGCGCCGCCCAGCGGGAACGCACCGCCGAGGACGTCGCGCACATCGTGGAGTTCCTCACCACCGCCCTCTATGTGAACGACGCCGGAGTGTTCAGCTCGTTCCTCACCTGGACCGCCGACCTCCTCACCGCCCGGAGCGTCGCCGCCGACTCCCTGCTCACGGCCCTCGACAGCCTCGGGGGGCAGCTCCGTGACTTCCCGCGCGCCCTGGGGCTGCTGCACGCGGGCGCGGACGCCGTGCGCGGCCACCTGGACCCCGATGCGGTCACCGGCGGCACGGCGGGCGCCGACGGCGGGCGGGAGCCCGACCGGGCGGGTGCCTGACGGGGCTCCGGCCGGGCGGGTGCCTGACGGGGCTCCGGCCGGATGGGTGCCTGACGGGGCTCCGGCCGGGCGGGGCAGGCCCCGGTGGTCTCCGCCTCTCGGCACCCCGCGCCCACCGTCACGCCCACCGCGCCGCCACCGCCCTCAGCAGCGCGCCGCGGCCCCGGTCCGGCACGGTCCACAGGGTCTGGCCCCGTACCCCCCACCGCTCCAGCTGCGCGTTCGCCGCGAGGAACCCGGACGTCGCCGCGCGCTCCATCAGCGCCACCGGCAGATCGGTGCGCACCAGGTCCCCGGCGACCGTCACACCCGGATCGGGGGTGCGCACCGTGGGCCGGTCCCGGTGGCCGCCCACCGGGAACAGCGGGCAGTCGTCGTGCCACTCGTGCCGGGCGTCCACGACCTCCGCCGACCGGGTCTCCGGGTAGACCCGGCGCAGCCGCGCGACCAGGTCCCGCTGCACCTCCTCGCGCGCGGCGGCGGGCGGCACCGCGTAGGCGTGCAGCTCCACCACGGACCCGCCGGTGCGTACCGCCCAGCGTGCCGCCTCGTCCTCCCAGCGCTCCAAGACACTCACGTTGTCCAGCCCCCCGAACCCGGCGGTGCCCAGGAACCCGGGCCGGTCCGCGGCCACGGGCCGGTCCAGCCACAGCCGGGTGACCAGGAACGGCGGGGCGTTGCGCAGCCGCCCGACGCGCTTCCGCCACGGCTCGTCGCCGAGCGCGGGGGAGCGGGCGACGAGCACGCGCAGCCCCGCCGTGTCGAGGGCGAGGACCACACCGTCGTACCGCCCCTCCCCGGTGCCGGTGGCGACCTCGTACCCGCCGCCGGGCCGTGGCGTGACCCGCTCGACGGCCGTGCCGGTGCGCAGTTCGGCGCCGTGACCGCGCAGATAGGCGCCCAGCGGCTCCCACAGCGCGGCGGGGAACGGGGAGACCGGCACATCGAACAGCAGGCCCTCGGAGGACCCCAGGAAGTAGATGTGGAACATCAGCGCCATCTCCGCCGCCGACAGCTCCTCCGGGTCGGCGAAGAAGCTCCGCGAGAACACCTCGAACGCCAGATGGCGGGCGCGCTCCGGGAAGCGCACGGCGTCCAGGAAGTCCCGCGCGCTCGTCGAGTCGAGCCGGTCGTACACATCGGGCACGCGCACGTCCAGCAGCGGCAGCGCCGCCACCGGGTCCATCGACCGCAGGTCCCGCAGCCCGAAGGAAGGGCTCAGCGCGGCGAAACCGAGCGCGCTCCACGGCGGGGTGCGCGGCACATGCCGGAAGCCGTCCCGCAGCCCGTCCGCGTGCAGCAGCGGATAGTCCGGCAGCCCGGTCAGCCGCCGCAGCCCGGGGTCGGTACGGCGCAGCAGCCCCCGCAGGTTGTAGTACTGCCGGAAGAAGGCGTGGAAGCCGCGGCTCATCGTGACAGTGGTGCCGTCCTTCAACTCCGTCGGCCTCCCCCCGACCCTTCCGCCCAGATACGGCATCCGCTCGAACAGCGTGACCGCGACGCCGCGTTCGGCCAGCAGGGTCGCCGCGGCCAGCCCGGCGATGCCGCCGCCGACCACCGCCACCGACACCGGCGTACCGGCGACGCGCGGGGCGCCCGGCCGGGCCGGCACCATCCGGGCATGCCGGTCGCGGCCCCGGCGGGCTGCTCCCGTACGGTCCCGCCGCACCGCCGTGTCCCGGCCCCGGCTCACCGCTGCCCCTCCCCTGCGCGGTGCGGGCGGCACGCGACGAACGTGTGCGTGATGCCGGTCTGCCAGCCCGGCAGCGGCAGCGCCCGCACCCGGTCGAACCCGGCCACCCGCAGCCGCCGCGTGAACGCCTCGGCCGTGTCGAACTCGACGACGCTGCGCCACAGATGACGGTAGAGCGGCCCGTCGCCCAGCAGCGACGCCACGGGCCGCACCAGCCCGCGCGACACCAGCGTCCACACCGCCCGGTCCGCGCGGCGCCCGCTCAGCGTGTACTCGTGCACCCCCAGCCTGCCGCCCGGCCGCAGCAGCGCCCGCACCGACCCCAGTACGGCGTCGGGATCGCCGACGTTGCGGAAGAGATACGCCGCGAACACCGCGTCGAACGGCCCGCTCACCCCCGCCTCCGCCAGCCGCTCGGCGGGCGCGCGGACGAACCGCACCCCGTCCGCCCACGGCTTGGCGGCGGCCCGCCGCAGCATGCCGACGGACGCGTCCACCGCCGTCACCTCCGCGGCCGGGAGCACCGACCGCAGCGCGGCCGTCGAGGCGCCGGTGCCGCATCCCAGGTCGAGGACGCGCAGCCCCGCCCCGTGGCCCGAAAGGCCCAGCCGGCGCACCGAGCGGCGCAGATGGGCGTGGTAGCCCGGGTTGGCGGCCACCAGGGCGTCGTAGGCGCGTGACGCGTGGTCGAACGCGGCGGCCAGTTCCTCGTCGCGCAGCAGGCTCATACGGTCTCCGGGGTTCATGGGGTCTTCCGAGGGGCGGACGGGGACGTGCCGGTGGGGTCCGGTGGACAGGAGGTCCCGGCGGGCTTCGGCGGGTCTGACGAGGCGGGGGGTCCTGGCGGTCCGGAGGTGCCGGTGGATTGCGGCGGGCCCGGCAGGTCGAGGGGGCGGCGCGGCAGGCGCGGCACCTCCAGTGCGGTGCGCAGCATCGGCCCGACAGGGGTGCGCAGACCGACGGCCAGGTCCTCGTACAGGCGGGTCCGCCCGTCGAGGAACCGCAGCAGCCGCTCCATCGGCACGCGCGCGAACAGCCCCGCGAACAGGGCGGGCCCGTCGACCCGGCCGCTGTCCAGGGCCCGCAGCAGCACCGCGTCCATGGCTCGCGCGCGGGCCCGGTGCGCGGGCGGCGGCATCGGCCGCTCGCCCCGGCGCAGCGCGGCGGCCACGGCCCGTGTCTGCCGTTGCAGCCCGGCGAAGGTGTAGCCGGTGGCGGGCCGGGTGGCGCCGCCGGCCGCTCCGATGCGGAAGACGGAGGCCCCGGTCTGCCGGGGCAGCGGCGCGTCGGTCATGGGGATGACCCCGGTCTCCGTGTCCAGCACCCGCAACGGCCCGAGCCGCAGCACGTCCTGCGCGTAGTGGCGTACGGCCGCCTCGTAGCCGGGCCCGGTGAGGGGTCGCGGCGAGAACTCGGTGTACTCCACCAGCGCCTCCCGCGTGCCCAGCGGGAGCACGTAACCGAAGGACAGGCCGTGCGACGGCTGCGGCGTGCGGAAGTCCATCAGCTCCGCCACGCCGGGCTCGAAGCGGGGCCCTTCGGTGCGCACGAACCAGCCGTGGAAGTGCTGCAGCAACAGCGTCCGCCCGGCCGGAAGGCTCCCCGGCGGACGCGAGTCGAACACCCAGCGCGCCTCCAGCACTCCGGGCCGGCCGCCGGGGTCCCGGTAGTGCACGCGGGCGCCGCCCGCCACGTCCTCCACCGCCTCGACGGTCGCCTCCAGCCGCCGCACCCGAGGGCTGCGGGCGAGATCCCGCTCCACGAGGCGGGCGAAGTCGTCGGAGCGGAGCATCTTGTACCGCAGCGGGCCGATGTCCCCCTCGACGGGCGCACCCCGCGGCGGCCTGACCCGCAGCCGGTGCCACTCGGCGCGCAAGGCGGCGTCGAAGCGGCCCGCCCCCGCCTCCCAGTAGCACCACGTCCGCGGCGGCGGGCGCAGCGGTCCCGGCGGCGCCTCCACCAGGACCACGGACGGCGTCCGCCCGCCCGGACCCGGCGCTGCGAGCCGATGGGCGAGGGACAGCCCCGCCGCCCCCGCACCCACCACGGCCACCTCGGTCTGCGGCACCCCCGCTCCCTTCCCCGGTCCGCCGCCTGTCGCGGATTGCTTCTGTCCCGTGTGCCCACCCGGATGCGGGGGACCCCTCCGAAGACGGCCACGGCGTCCCGGTCCGGTGACGGATGCCGACGGCCGACGCAGGCGTCCGCTCCCGGCACGGCCGTCTGCCCGGCTCCTCCGCTCCGAAGACGGCCATCTGCCCGACATCACGGCGCGTACAGCTGCGGAGTGTGGAAACACGGAGATGTCAGGCAGCGGTCGGGCCGGCGCGACGGCCACGGGCGTGCGGTGTCCGGAGCCCGGGCGGCCGTGAGCCTCCGGGCGGCGCGGACCCGACGGGGCGCGGTGCGGGAGAACGGCGAGGAGCCGTCCCCGCCGCCGCATCCGGGACGGAACGCCCGAACGGGCGTTTTGCGACAGCGGGAACCGAAGAGCGACGACGAGAGGATGCCGGATGCGGTCCACACAGGCGAAGGATCACCCGGCGGACGGTCCGCCGACCGGACCGCGCCTGCTCCCGGTCCCGGGATCGCCCGCCCGGCCGAGCACCTACGGCGCGGACGGACCCGCCACCCGCCCTCGCTCTTATCCACA
>NZ_JALLGL010000409.1 GCF_023072675.1 Streptomyces sp. XM83C | reverse complement strand
GGGTACGGCGCGCCCCAGCCGTTGCCCGCCCCCGCAGCCGCCCGGCACGCCCGCGTACGGCGACGCGTCGGGCTGCTGCGGACGGTCCGCGCCCGTGGGCGTGGGGGCGGTCTGCTGGTCGTACGGCTGCTCGGGCGTGGGCCGGGAGGCCGGCTCGGGCCCGGCGTCCGTCTGCTGCGAGGGGGTTGCGGGAGAGGCCACCGGCACCGGGGGTGCGGACGGGGCCTGGGGTACCGCGGTGCCCTCGTTCTCGGTGCTCACAGCTCTTCTCCTCGATCCACGGCTGTCGTTGTCGGTCGCACTCGGTCACGCTCGTTCACGCTTGTCGCCGACCCGGCGCGCTGAAGCTGTGCACGTTCATGTGTATGCCGTCAGCTTTTCCCACGGGCCGTCAGAGCACCATAAGCGGTGCCTGTGGGTCCGCAGTCATTCTTTATATAAGACCTTTGATGCATTTCCGGCGCACTGTCTGGCGCCTTCCGGCGCGTTCCCGATCTTGCGTTGCGCTTCCCACGTTCGTCCTTTCTGTTCCCGCTTCCTGTTCCCGCTTCCTGTTCCCGCTTCCTGTTCCCGGCTCGTTCGTCCGGTTTTCGTCTCGATCCGGGTGCCCGTCCGGGCTTCGGTCCCACGCCTGCCCGCTCCCGGTGGCACCATGACGCGGTGACCCACGCACGACAGCACCACATCCAGGTCGTCGCCCACCGCGGGGCCTCCGAGGACGCCCCGGAACACACCCTGGCCGCGTACCGGAAGGCCATCGAGGACGGCGCCGACGCCCTCGAATGCGACGTACGGCTGACCGCGGACGGTCACCTCGTCTGTGTGCACGACCGTCGCGTCAACCGCACCTCCAACGGCCGCGGCGCGGTCTCCGCGCTGGAGCTGGCCGACCTCGCCGCGCTCGACTTCGGCTCCTGGAAGACCCGGGACGCCTGGCGGGGCCGGGACGAGGAGCCGGACTGGGAGCACCGGCCCGAGGACCTGGAGGCCACCTCCGTCCTCACCCTGGAGCGGCTGCTCGAACTCGTCGCGGACGCCGGGCGGCGCGTCGAGCTGGCCATCGAGACCAAGCATCCCACCCGCTGGGCGGGGCAGGTCGAGGAGCGGCTGCTGCTCCTGCTGAAGCGGTTCGGCCTGGACGCGCCCGCGTCCCCTGCCGAATCGCCGGTACGGGTCATGAGCTTCTCGGCGCGTTCGCTGCACCGCGTGCGTGCCGCCTCGCCGACGCTGCCGACGGTCTACCTGATGCAGTTCGTCTCGCCTCGGCTGCGCGACGGGCGGCTGCCCTCCGGGGTGGGGATCGCCGGCCCGTCGATCCGGATCGTGCGCAACCATCCCGCGTACGTCGAACGCCTGAAGAAGGCCGGCCACCAGGTGCACGTCTGGACGGTGAACGAGCCCGAGGACGTGGACCTGTGCGCCCGCCTCGGTGTGGACGCCATCATCACCAACCGCCCGCGCGCGGTGCTGGACCGGCTCGGCCGCTGACCTTCTCCGGTCCGGCGCTCGGGCCTCGTACGGTCCGGGTGCGGGGCCTCTCTCGGGCTGCTCCCGATCCGCTCCCGGCTCGGCTCCGGGCCTGCTCCCGGGCCTTCGTCCGGACTTCCTCGCGTCCCTGCCGTCACGCCCGCACCAGCCGTTCCGGTCACAGGGAGTGCTCCGGCGCATTCGGAGCGTGATCGGCCGGTACGAATGCGTCACCGAGCGTGCACTGGCCGGTTTCCGGTACAGGCCAATGGGGCATCGACACCTTGGCGTGGGGCGAAGGAGGTCTCGGGGGTGGCGTTGGTGGTGGCACAGGAGGTGCCCACGTCGTCGAGCATGGCCGTTCCCCATGGCCCTGCGGGCGTGGGGAAAGCACGACACCGTATGCGCGATCAGCTGCGCAGGAACGGCGTGGCGGAATCGGTCATCGACGATGCCGTACTGATCCTTTCCGAACTCTTGAGCAACGCGTGCAAACACGGCCGCCCGCTGGGAGACGCCCTCGCCGGGGACGGTGACGTCCGGGCCGCGTGGCGGGTGGATCCGACCGGCAGACTCGTCGTCGAGGTGACGGACGGTGGCGGGCCGACCCGCCCCGCCCCGGCCACCCCGTCGATCACCGCGCACGGCGGACGCGGGCTCAGCATCGTCACGGCACTCGCCGACGACTGGGGGGTACGGGACGACATCCACGGCGAGGTCACGGTGTGGGTCGTCGTCCACGCCGATGTCTTCGACCCGGACGCGGGCCACCGGCGCCATGACTTCGCCGCGCGGGTGGCGGCCCCGTCGGTGGCGTCCATGCCGGACCTGGACTTCGCGGACGCGTTCGACGACCTGGACTGACCGGACGCGTTCGACGACCGGGACCGACCGGGCACGCCCCACGGCGTCGACCGACCGGACGCGTTCGACGACCTGGACCGGCCGGACGCGTTCGAGAGCCTGGACCGGCCGGGCACGCCCCACGGCGTCGACCGACCGGACTGGACCGTTCCGCCGGACCGGGCGACGGTCCGGGCGCGCGGCCCGGCGGTCGCATCGGTCCCGGTCGCCCGGTGTGCCCGCGCGGTGGGCGGCGTTGTCCACAATCCGCGCCTCGTCCACAGGTTCCCGTCGACTCCCGTCGAAGCAGCTAGGCTCCCGCCGTACCAGACGAGCCGTACCCGGGAGACGACCCACGATGGCCAAGAAGCGACCCCAGACGAAGGCCAAGCGCCCGCAGATCACGGACGGGGAGATCCCGGTCGTCGGCGCCCGCGAGCCCTGCCCGTGCGGCAGCGGCCGGCGGTACAAGGCATGTCACGGCCGGGCCGCGGCGCAGGCCGCGACCGAGCTGGTGCAGCGTCCGTTCGAGGGGCTGCCCGGCGAGTGCGACTGGGTGGCGCTGCGCGAACTGGTCCCCGCGGCCACGGTCGAGCTGACGCTGAAGGACGGACTGCCCGAGGGCGTGCCGTCGGTGACCCTCGCGACCGTGCTGCCGATGGCCTGGCCCGCGCTGCGCCGCGACGACGGCTCGGTCCTGCTCGGCCTGCAGAACGACACCGCGTCCGGCGACATCAGCCGCGACCTCGCCGACACGCTGCAACGCGCGCTCACCACGGACCCCGGTACGCCCGTCCAGGGCCGCCGCGCCCCCGCCGACGGGCCGCGTCTGCAGGACCTGATCGACCTGGGCAGCTCTTTCGAGCCAGTCGTGCACAGCGGCTTCGAGTTCTGGGTACCGGACGCGGAGAACGCGACACCGGAGGTGGCCGCCTCGCTGGAGCGGGCCAACGCCGCGGCGATCCCGACCGTGCGGCTGACCGGCGTGGACGCCGCGTACTGGTGCGAGACGCCGGACAAGAACCACCTGCGCTGGGTCATGCCGCACCCGGAGGAGCAGCTGCTGGACGCGCTCGCCCGGTTGCACGCGGCGGGCACGTCGGGCCTCGGCGAGGGCACGCGCCTGGTCGGCTCCTTCCGGGCGCACGGGCTCACGGTGCCGGTGTGGGATCTGCCCTCCTCGGTCGGCGCCGAGGACATCGAGAAGCCGGCGGCGGAGTTCGCCGAGCGGCTCGCCGCCGCCCTGGCGACCGACGCACCTCTCACCGCGGACGAGCGCCGGGCCCGCGGCGGGCTCACCAACCGGCAGATCACCCTCAGCTGACGCACGCCGGGACGGGCCGGGGACCACGGACCGGCCGACCGGTCGGTTTCGATACCCCGGAAAGGGTGACTCCGGTCACAACTCCCGTTGACCGCAAGGGAGTCGGGCACCGGAAATCCCCAGGTTCGGCCCTGTCGCACAGTGTCCGAATAGACAGGGGAAACATGAGATCGAATTTGCTTGGGGCCGATCTCTTGTTACCGTTTCAGTAGCCCGGTTGCTGGTGCATCCCCCGTCGCCAGCAACCGGGTCTTTCCATGTCGGGCGCCCTTCACACCGCGCCGCGAAGTGTCAACTGCCCGTAGGCGCAGTGGAGTTGCTTCCCACTCGCAACAGAAGCGGTCCGTCTTCTCCGGCCTCGGCGAATTCCGCCACGGCCGTGTAGCCGTCCGGTCCGCCCCGCACCGGCTCGCGGGGCGTGTCGCACACCTCCGGATCGTCACCCGCCCCCACCGCGCACCGCACCTGCACCGTCCGCCCCCGGGGCCCCATGAGGCTCAGTACGGCCTCCAGGGCTCGGCCCGTCGCGTTGCGGTGGTAGGTGCGCGCCCAGGTGTCGGCGCCCTGCGTCAGTACGCAGGTCTGCGCCTCGACACCGTCGGGCGAGGTGAGTTCCGGGCCGCAGCGGGCGGCGGTGGCGATGCCCACGCCGAGCGGCGAGCGGGAGCCGGAGGGGGTTCCGGCGGTGGGCTGTCCCACGGAGGACTGTCCTGCGGAGGACCACCCCTGGGCGGGGGTCCAGCGCGGGTTCCATTCCGGGGTCCTGTCCTGCGTCCGGACCCGGGCCCGGTCGTCGGGCGCCTTGGCGTCGCCGCCGCCCCCGGCGCCGGCGTCACCGGCTGCCCGACCGCCGTATCCCCCGCTGTATCC
>NZ_JALLGL010000408.1 GCF_023072675.1 Streptomyces sp. XM83C | reverse complement strand
CCCATGCACCCGCGGATCGTCGGTGACGTCGTACCGCTTCACGTACGCCCCCAAGAACGCCTGCAACGTCGCCACCGCCGGGATCGCGATCAACGCCCCCACCGCCCCGAGCAGCGCCGTCCCCGCGATGACCGACCCGAACGCGACCGCCGGATGGATGTCCACGGTCTTGGACGTCAGCTTCGGCTGCAACATGTAGTTCTCGAACTGCTGGTACACGACGACGAAGATCAGCACCCACAGCGCGTACCAGGGGTCCACGGTGAACGCGATCAGCATCGGCAGCGCACCGGCGAGATAGGTGCCGATGGTGGGGATGAACTGCGAGACCACACCGACCCACACGCCCAGCACGGGCGCGTACGGAATGCCGAGGGCCTGGAAGAGTATGTAGTGGGCGATGCCGGAGATCAGCGCCATGAGCCCGCGTGAGTACAGGTAGCCGCCGGTCTTGTCGACGGCGATCTCCCACGCGCGCAGCACCTCGGCCTGCCGGGCGGGCGGCAGCAGGGAGCAGATCGTGCGCCGCAGCCGGGGCCCGTCGGCGGCGAAGTAGAACGAGAACAGCGCGATCGTCAGCATCTGGAACAGCCCGCCCAGCACCTGTGCGGACACGTCGAGCACGCCGCTGGCGCTGTTCTGGACGTACTTGCGCAGCCAGTCGGAGTGGAGCAGGCCCTCCTGGACGTCGACCCGCCGCAGTTCCGTGTGGAACGTGGAGTTGACCCAGTTGATGACCGAGTCGAGGTAGCCGGGGAAGCCCTCGATCATCTTGATGATCTGCCCGGCGAGCATCGAGCCGAGCAGGGTGACGAACCCGGCGGAGACGATCAGCAGGCACAGGAAGACGAGGAAGGTGGCGAGGCCGCGCCGCATGCCGCGACCGGCCATCCAGCTGACCGCCGGTTCTATCGCGAGGGCCAGGAAGAACGCGATCAGGATGTTGATCAGCAGCCCGGTCAGCTGGTGGAAGGCCCAGCTGCCGAGCTGGAACGCGGCGAAGAGCGCGAGGGCGAGCACCATCGCGCGCGGCAGCCAGCGGGGCATGCCGGAGCCCGGCGCGGCGCCTTCGGCCGGAGGCCCGGCGGGCTGCGTCGTAGGGGACGGAGAGGCCTGCCGGGCGGGCTGCCCGGACTCGTCAGTGGATGCCACGGACCAAGTCTCGCTCACGCCACCGACAACGGAAGTCCCCCCTGCGCTCCGGGCACCACCGGGCTCCACGGCAAGCTCTGCCGACGCTGTGCCGCGGGCTCACCAGGACCGGCACGGCGGCCCCCGCACGGTCCACGATCAGCGCTTCTCCGCCGGGACGTCCATCACCGAGCACACCACGTGCCACACGTCCTTGGCGTCCCAGCCGGCCGCCAGCGCCTCGTGCACGGTACGTCCGCCCAGCTCCGACATGACATGGTCGCGCGCGAAGGTGTCGGCGTACCCCGCGCCGAATTGTTCCGCCATCCGCTGCCAGAAGACCGTCAACCGCATGACTCCAGTATCCCGCCCCCGAGGGTGGGCCCCCGGCGGGGCGACGTGCCGAGACCGCTTTCCGCCATACGGTCGGACCATGGCCGAAAACGGAGCTTCCCCACTCCCCCCGCCGACCCCGGCATCGAAGCCGACCCCGTCGTCCCAGCCGACCCCGTCGTCAAAGCCGTCCCCGGCGCGGTCCCCGCTCGCCCGCGCCGAGCAGTTCGTGTGGCTCACCGCGCGCGTGCTGGAGCAGCGGCTCTTCGCCCACCTCTTCAGGGACGCGAGCGCCGACCCGGTGGAGACGGCCCTGGACGCGTACCGCAACGACGACGGCGGCTACGGGCACGGGCTGGAACCCGATCTGCGCGGCCCGGTCAGCCAGCCTCTGCACACCATCCGCGCCCTGCGGGTCCTGGACCGGATCGGGCGCTGCGGCGGGCAGCGCGTGGAGCGGATGTGCCGCTCCCTGACGTCGATGTCCACCGCCGAGGGGGCGCTGCCGGGCATCCATCCGAGCCGGCGCGGGTATCCGACGGCGCCGTTCGTGCCGGTCGTCGACGATCCGCCGGGTGAACTGCTGCCCACGGGCCAGGCGGCGGGACTGCTGCACCGCAACGCGGTGTGGCACGCGTGGCTGTTCCGGGCGACCGAGTTCTGCTGGCAGCGCATCGAGTCGCTGGAGACGTCCCACCCGTACGAGGTCGAGGCGGCGGTGATGTTCCTGGACGCCGTCCCGGACCGCTCGCGAGCGGAGGCGGCAGCGGACCGGCTGGGCCGCCTGGTCCGCGACCACCGGCTCGCCGCCCTCGACCCCGGCGACCTGGACGCCTGTCCGGTCGCTCCCGGCTACGCCCCGGGCGAGCACCACTTCCCGCACGACTACGCCCGCACCCCGGACTCCCTGGCCCGTGCCTGGTTCACCGACGCCGAGATGAGCCGCTCGCTGGACTTCCTCGCCGCCGAGCAGCAGGACGACGGCGGCTGGCCGGTCCGCTGGCGGCACTGGGCGCCGATGCCCGCCCTGGAGGCCCGTGGCATGGTCACCGTCGAGGCCCTGCACACATTGCGGGCGTACGGCCGCCCGGTGAGCTGACCGGCCGCATCCCATGGACAGGCACCGCCCGCGTCATCCCGTGAGGGCCCGCACCCCCGCCGTGACCACCACGGCCGCCGCGACCACGACCAGGAAAGGCGCGCGCAGCAGGAGCGCCACCGCTGCGGCGCCCAGCCCCGCCGCACGTGCGTCCAGCACGAGCGCGTGCCCGTCGGTGAAGGTCTGCTGCGCGGTGAGTGCGGCGAGCAGCGCCACCGGCAGCAGCGCGGCCAGCCGCCGTACGAGCGGCCGTTCCAGTGCCCCGGCGGGTACCAGAAGCCCGGCGAGCTTGACGGCGTAGCAGCCGACGGCGGTGACGCCGATCGCGATCCAGACGTTCATCGCTCGCCTCCCCGCGCTCCGCGCCGCGCCGCGCGTCGGCCCGTCACGTACAGCACCGCCGGTGCCGCGAGGGCGGCGACCAGCACCGGGACTCCCGCGGGCAGGGCGGGCAGCAGTCCGACGCCGAGCACGACGGCGAGCGCGGCGACGGCCCGCTCGGTGGCCGTCCTCAGCATCGGCGCCAGCAGGGCGAGGAACACCGCCGGGCCCGCCGCGTCGAGGCCCCAGGTGTCGGTGTCGCCGATGCGTTCCGCGCCGAGCGCGCCGAGCAGCGTGGTCAGGTTCCACAGCAGATACAGGCTGACGCCGGTGACGGCGAAGCCCACGCGCGCGTTGCGCCGCGTCGGCTGGGCCAGAGCCACAGCGGTCGTCTCGTCGATGACCCATTGCGCCGCGAACGGCCGGACCGCGCGCGGCAGCGCGAGAAGCTGGGAGAGCCGCAGCCCGTAGAAGGCGTTGCGCACACCGAGGAAGAAGGCGCCCGCGGCGGCCGTGAACGGGTTGCCGCCCGCGGCGAGCGCACCGACCAGCGCGAACTGGGAGGCGCCGGTGAACACCAGCAGGCTCAGCGCGCAGCTCTGCCACACGGTGAGCCCGCTGCCGGCGGAGGTCACCCCGAAGGCGAACCCCGACAGGCCGACCGCGATGCCTACGCCGAGGGCGTCGCGGACGACGGCTCCGGCCGGGCGTTCCCCCGTGGTGTCGGGTGCTCCTTCTGCGGTCCGTATCTCGTCGACTGTCTGTTCTGCCACGTGTCGGACGGTACGAGGAGCCCGCCGGGCGCGTCTTGTACGTTCTTGCGGCCGCCGCTGCCGCGCTCGCGCTGGTAGGCGCCGGGCGGCACGCCGACGATGCGGGTGAAGTGCCGGTTGAGGTGGGGCTGGTCGGTGAACCCGACGGCGACGGCGGCCTCCGCCGGGGTCGTACCGGCGTCCAGCAGCCGCCTGGCCCGCCGTACGCGCGCGTCGGTCAGCCAGGTGTGGGGCGGCATGCCGTAGGCCGCACGGAAGGCCCGCAGCAGCGCGAACGGGCTGGTGCCGAGGTCGGTGGCGAGGCGTTCCAGGGAGGGCGGGTCGGCCATCCGCTCCTCCAGCACGGCACGCGCGCGTGCCGCGATCCGTGCCCCGGCGGTGCGCACCTGCCGGGAGGGCAGGGGGCCGCCGTTCAGCCGCAGGAGCCTGGTGACGGCGACCCGCAGCAGCGTGTCGGCGGCGAGTGCGTTGCCCTCGTCGGTGGCGCGCAGCACCTGGTGGACGAGGCCGACGGTGTACGGGTCGTCCAGGACGGGGCTGACGAAGCCGGGCGTGCCGCGCAGGGTGGTCGTCTCGGCGGCGATCTCCGCGACGACCTGCGGGGACGGGTAGACGGCGCCGTACCGCCAGCCCTCGGGCACCCCGGCGCGCCCAGTGTGCGGGGTGTCGGGGTTGACCAGGGCGAGGGAGCCCGCGCCGGCGTACACCTTGTCGCTGCCGTGCTGGAAGATCTCCACGCCTTCGGCGACGCCGGCGATCACGAAGTGCTCGTGGGTGTGCCGTACGAACGTCTTGTGCACGTACCGGGCACGGAGCAGATCGACCCCCGGCAGTTCCTCGTACTGCCAGTACCGCGCCTGCTCACCCGAACCCGCCATGCCCCCCATTG
>NZ_JALLGL010000407.1 GCF_023072675.1 Streptomyces sp. XM83C | reverse complement strand
GGCGGGGACGGTGCGGACGCCAAGGGCGGGGAGTCGGTGGCGCCTTCGGCTTCGCCGTCCGCGCGGGTGAGCGCGAGCGCGTCGCCGGGGGTGCGGCCGGGCGGGCCGGTGAAGCCCGGGGTGCCGTCGCCGACCGGGGCGGAGCCGTCGCCGACGTGGGGGGAGCCGTCCGCGCCTCCTGTGCAGCCGTCGCAGCCGCCTGCGTCGCCGGAGCCGTCGGAGCCGGAGACGCCGCCGTCGGCGGAGCCGTCGTCGTCGGCGCACGAGGAGGCGGGGCCGCAGCTGACCGAGCGTGAGCCGGCGCCGGTGGCGGCTCAGGCGCCGTTCTGAGGCGGGCGGAGCGGGCGGGGGAGTGTCGGGGCTGTGCGCCTGCGGGGCTGCGGTGCTGGTCAGGGGGCCGGTTTGCGCTCGGGGGTGGTGGGTGCGTATGGTGGTAGATCGTTTGATCCCATTTGCCCGGCGCCAACGCAGAGCGCGCCGTGTGGCGCGTACTCTCCTTTGCCGTGACGGACCGCATCTAGGCGGTCGTGATGCGAACACGGAGTTGACGGGCGCGTGCCGACGAGACTCCGGAAGGTTTCGCATTCGCATGTCCATTTCCAGCACTGATCGCGCCGTCGAGGTCGCCGAGACCGTCGAGACTGCCGAGATCGCCGAGGGCTTCGTGCCCGAGGCCGCGGCGGCCGACGAGGCGCCCCGTGTCGCCGACGCCGTCGGGGCGTCCGAGGCGTCCGAGGCTCCCGAGGTGACGTTCGCGGACCTCGGTCTCCCCGAGCCCGTGGTGCGCAAGCTCGCGCAGAACGGCGTGACGGTCCCGTTCCCGATCCAGGCCGCGACCATCCCGGACGCCCTGGCCGGCAAGGACATCCTGGGCCGTGGCCGTACCGGCTCCGGCAAGACCCTGTCGTTCGGTCTGCCGACGCTGACCCGGCTGGCCGGCGGCCGTACCGAGAAGCACCGGCCGCGTGCCGTGATCCTCACGCCGACGCGTGAACTCGCGATGCAGGTCGCGGACGCGCTTCAGCCGTACGGCGACCAGCTCGGCCTGAAGATGAAGGTGGTCTGCGGCGGCACGTCGATGGGCAACCAGATCTACGCCCTCGAGCGCGGCGTCGACATCCTCGTCGCCACGCCGGGCCGGCTGCGGGACATCATCAACCGCGGCGCCTGCTCCCTGGAGGACGTCGAGGTCGCCGTCCTGGACGAGGCCGACCAGATGTCCGACCTGGGCTTCCTGCCCGAGGTGACCGAGCTGCTGGACCAGGTGCCGGCGGGCGGTCAGCGGATGCTGTTCTCCGCGACGATGGAGAACGAGATCAAGACGCTCGTCGACCGCTACCTGAACGACCCGGTGAGCCACGAGGTGGACGCCGCGCAGGGCGCGGTGACGACCATGTCGCACCACATCCTGATCGTGAAGCCGAAGGACAAGGCGCCGGTGACGGCGGCGATCGCGTCCCGCAAGGGCCGGACGATCATCTTCGTCCGCACCCAGCTGGGCGCCGACCGTGTCGCGGAGCAGCTGCGGGACGCCGGGGTGAAGGCGGAGGCGCTGCACGGCGGTATGACGCAGGGCGCGCGCACCCGGACGCTGGCCGACTTCAAGGACGGGTACGTCAACGTCCTCGTCGCCACCGACGTCGCCGCGCGCGGCATCCACGTGGACGGCATCGACCTGGTGCTGAATGTGGACCCGGCCGGCGACCACAAGGACTATCTGCACCGTGCGGGCCGTACGGCGCGTGCGGGCCGTACCGGCACGGTCGTGTCGCTGTCTCTGCCGCACCAGCGCCGGCAGATCTTCCGTCTGATGGAGGACGCCGGCGTGGACGCGGCCCGGCACATCATCCAGGGCGGCGCCGCGTTCGACCCGGAGGTCGCGGAGATCACCGGTGCCCGGTCGATGACCGAGGTGCAGGCCGAGTCGGCGGGCAACGCCGCCGCGCAGGCCGAGCGTGAGGTGGCGCAGCTCACCAAGCAGCTGGAGCGTGCGCAGCGTCGTGCGGCCGAGCTGCGGGAGGAGGCCGACCGGCTGGTGGCGCGCGTGGCGCGGGAGCGGGGCGAGGACCCGGTGGCGGCGGTCGAGGCGGCTGCCGAGGCGGCGGCAGCGGAGATCTCGGTGCCGGAACAGCCCGCCGCGGCGGACGTGGACCGGGCGGAGCGCGGTGAGCGTGAGGACCGGCGTCCGTTCGGGCGGGGCGACCGGGACCGTGCCGGTGACCGTGGTGGTTTCCGCCGGGACCGTGACGACCGGGGTGAGCGTCGTCCGTTCGACCGTGACCGCCGTGACGGCGACCGTGGTGGCCGGGGTGGCTTCGAGCGCCGTGACGACCGCGGCGGGTTCCGCCGGGACCGTGACGACCGCCGTGACGGCGACCGTGGTGGCCGGGGCGGTTTCGAGCGCCGCGAGGACCGTGGCGGTTTCCGCCGGGACCGTGAGGACCGGGGTGAGCGTCGCCCGTTCGACCGTGAGGACCGGGGCGAGCGTCGCCCGTTCGACCGTGACCGCCGTGACGACCGTCGCGACGGTGACCGTGGTGGGCGTGGCGGTTTCGAGCGCCGTGACGACCGTGGCGGGTTCCGCCGCGACGACCGTGGTGGCCACCGTGCCGGTGACCGCCCGTTCAACCGCGACCGCCGCGACGACCGTCCCGGTTTCCGCTCCGGCGGCCACGAGCGTCCGTACGGCCGTCGTGACGACCACCGCGGCGGCGGTTCCTTCGGCCGCCGTGAGGACAAGCCGCGCTGGAAGCGCAACGGCTGACGGTCGGTTCTGATCCGCGCGCGACATTCGTCCGCGTACATCGGTTCCGCGAACGTCCGTCCGCGTGTATCGGGTTCCGCGAGCACCCGTCCGCGAACATCCGAACAGGGCCCGTACGACTCCGGTCGTACGGGCCCTGCCGCGTTCCCGCCCGGCCAGGGTCCGTGCCGTGCCCGCCCCGTCGACTCCTGCCGCACACTTTGCGGGATGTCCTGTCGTGGCCGCCGGGGCCGGTTCCGGCCCGATCACCCGTTTGTGACGCATGTCACGTACCCGACGGGGGAATCGCTGGGGGCATGACAAATGATGCGAGCGGTCGAGAGGCGGGCGGTGCGGCGTCGCCCTCCGACGAGGAGCGGCTGGCCCAGCTCGGCTACACCCAGGTGCTGGCCCGCCGTATGTCCGGGTTCGCCAACTACGCGGTCTCCTTCACCATCATCTCGGTGCTGTCGGGCTGTCTGACGCTGTACCTGTTCGGCATGAACACCGGCGGCCCCGCGGTGATCACCTGGGGTTGGGTGGGCGTCGGCCTGATGACGCTGTTCGTCGGCCTGTCCATGGCCGAGATCTGCTCGGCGTACCCCACCTCGGCAGGCCTGTACTTCTGGGCCCACCGCCTCGCGCCGCCCCGCAGCGCCGCCGCGTGGGCGTGGTTCACGGGCTGGTTCAACGTCCTCGGGCAGGTCGCCGTGACCGCCGGCATCGACTTCGGCGCGGCGAGCTTCCTCGGCGCGTATCTGAACCTCGAGTTCGGCTTCGAGGTCACCCCCGGCCGTACGATCCTCCTCTTCGCGGCGATCCTGCTGCTGCACGGCCTGCTGAACACGTTCGGCGTGCGGATCGTGGCCCTGCTGAACAGCGTGAGCGTGTGGTGGCACGTCCTCGGGGTCGCCGTCATCGTCGGCGCGCTGGCGTTCGTGCCGGACCGGCACCAGCCGGCGTCGTTCGTGTTCGGGGAGTTCGTCAACAACACGGGCTGGAGCAGCGGCCCGTACGTCGTCCTCCTCGGCCTGCTGATGGCGCAGTACACCTTCACCGGCTACGACGCCTCCGCCCACATGACCGAGGAGACGCACGACGCGGCGACGGCCGGCCCGCGCGGCATCGTCCGGTCCATCTGGACGTCGTGGATCGCCGGCTTCGTCCTCCTGCTCGGCTTCACCTTCGCCATCCAGTCGTACGAAGGCGCCCTCACGTCCCCGACGGGCGCGCCGCCCGCGCAGATCCTGCTGGACGCGCTCGGCGTGACCGCCGGCAAGCTCCTGCTGCTCGTCGTCATCGGCGCGCAGCTGTTCTGCGGGATGGCGTCGGTCACCGCCAACAGCCGCATGATCTACGCCTTCTCCCGCGACGGCGCGCTTCCCTTCTCCCGCGTCTGGCACACGGTCAGCCCCCGCACCCGCACCCCCGTCGCCGCGGTGTGGCTGGCGGCGGGCGGCGCGCTGGCGGTCGGCCTGCCGTACCTGATCAATGTGACGGCGTACGCGGCGGTGACGTCGATCGCGGTGATCGGCCTGTACATCGCGTACGTCGTGCCGACCCTGCTGCGGGTCCGCAAGGGCGCGGCCTTCGAACGGGGCCCATGGCATCTGGGCCGCTGGTCCGGCGTGGTGGGGGTGGTGTCGGTGACGTGGGTCGGCATCATCACGGTCCTGTTCATGCTGCCGCAGGTCTCCCCGGTCACCTGGGAGACCTTCAACTACGCCCCGGTCGCCGTGCTGGCCGTCCTCGCCTTCGCCGGCACCTGGTGGCTGACGTCGGCCCGCCACTGGTTCCTCCGCCCGGCCACCACC
>NZ_JALLGL010000406.1 GCF_023072675.1 Streptomyces sp. XM83C | reverse complement strand
CCCCGCATCGCCGACCTCGGCTGCGGCCCCGGCAACGTCACCGTCACCCTCGCCGAGCGCTGGCCCGACGCCCGTATCACCGGCTACGACAACTCGCCCGAGATGCTCGACCGCGCCGACGCCGAACATGCCGGCCCCACCCCCGGCGGCGGCACCCTCGACTTCCGGCACGCCGACGCCCGCACCTGGACCCCGGACACCACCCACGACCTGATCATCAGCAACGCCACCCTCCAGTGGGTCCCCGGCCACCTCGACCGCTTCGCCGACTGGACCGCCGCCCTCGCCCCCGGCGGCACCTTCGCCTTCCAGGTCCCCGACAACCTCGACGCCCCGCTGCACGTCCTCATGCGGGAACTGGCCCGCGGCCCCCGCTGGAAGCACCGCCTCGCCGACGTCGTACGCCCCGAGGGCTCCGTCCACACCCCCGGCGTCTACCTGGACACGCTCGCCCGGCTGGGCTGCTTCGCCGACGTGTGGCAGACGACGTACCAGCATGTCCTCACCGGCGAGGATCCCGTCCTCGACTGGGTCAAGGGCACCGGTCTGCGGCCCGTCCTCACCGCCCTCGCCGACGACCCCGAGGCCCGCGACGCGTTCCTCGCCGAGTACCGCGACCGGCTGCGCGAGGCCTACCCCGCCGCCCCCTACGGCACGGTCCTGCCGTTCCGCCGCCTGTTCGCCGTCGCCGTCAAGGACGTCGCCGTCAAGGACGGCCGGGCCTGACCCGGCCCGCCGCCTGCCGTCCGCCGTCCCGTCCGCCGCGCGAGTGTTTGGACACCGCCGCACGGGTCACCCGCAGCGGAGACAGAGCCCACCGACCTCACCGGGAGTGATCACCGTGGCAGGCGAGGAAAAGGCCAGGTCCATGAAGGAACGTGCCAAGGGCAAGGCCAAGGAGGCGATGGGCAGGGCCACCGGCAACGAGCGCATGACCGCCGAGGGCAGGGCCGACCAGATGAAGGGCGACGCCCGCCAGGCCAAGGAGAAGACCAAGGACGTCTTCAAGGACTGAACCGGCCGCCGGGCACCGCCCCCCGACACACCGCACACATGGGTGAGGGCCCCCACGCCAGGGGGCCCTCACCCATGTGTGCGGTGTGCCGGCCGCTGCCGCGGCCCGGACGGCCGCCACCGCCCTCGGACGGAAAGACGGACAGAAGGCGCCCCGCGCCGTTCGCGAGCAGCCCGCCACCCGCCGTCAGTTCTTGCGGTGCCCCACCAGCCGCGGCTTCGGCTCCAGCCCGTCCAGCCCGTGCCACGCCAGATTCACCAGATGCGCGGCGACCTCCGCCTTCTTCGGCCGGCGCACGTCCAGCCACCACTGGCCGGTCAGCGCCACCATCCCCACCAGCGCCTGCGCGTACAGCGGCGCCAGCTTCGAATCGAAGCCGCGCGACTTGAACTCCTTGCCGAGGATGTCCTCCACCTGCGTGGCGATGTCGGAGATCAGCGACGCGAAGGATCCCGTCGACTGCGGGATGGGGGAGTCCCGCACCAGAATGCGGAACCCGTCCGTGGACTCCTCGATGTAGTCCAGCAGCGCGAACGCCGCCTGCTCCAGCAGCTCCCGCGGATGGCCCGCCGTCAGCGAGCCCGTGACCATGTCCAGCAGCCGCCGCATCTCCCGGTCCACGACGACCGCGTACAGGCCCTCCTTGCCGCCGAAGTGCTCGTACACCACCGGCTTGGAGACCCCGGCCTTCGCCGCGATCTCCTCCACCGACGTGCCCTCGAAACCCTTCGCCGCGAAGAGGGTCCGACCGATCTCCAGCAGTTGCTGGCGGCGCTCGGCACCGGTCATCCGGGTGCGACGCGTACGCCGCGGCTTGTCGTTGCTTGAGGTGCTGGAGTCGGTCGCCACGGCGTCAATCATGCCGCCTCGGCCGTCACCTTCCGGCGCCGGGAGCCGTCATCGTCCCGGTTACGGCGCGAATCGATACGCGAGCGTGACGGCCAGCGCACGTCGTACGCCCATCCCAGCTGCTCGAACCAGCGGATGATCCGCGCCGACGAGTCCAGCTGTCCGCGCTCCACACCGTGCCGGGCCGACGTCGGGTCCGCGTGATGCAGGTTGTGCCACGACTCCCCGCACGACAGCACCGCCAGCCACCACACGTTGCCCGAACGGTCACGCGACTTGAACGGGCGCTTGCCCACCGCGTGGCAGATCGAGTTGATCGACCACGTCACATGGTGCAACAACGCCACCCGGACGAGTGAACCCCAGAAGAACGCGGTGAACGCACCCCACCACGACATCGTCACCAGACCACCGATCAGCGGCGGGAGCAGCAGCGACACAGCCGTCCACAGCACGAACTGCCGGGAGATCCGCCGCATGGCCGGGTCCTTGATCAGATCCGGGGCGTACTTGTCCTGCGGCGTCTGCTCCTCATCGAACATCCATCCGATATGGGCCCACCACAGGCCCTTCATCAGCGCCGGAATCGTCTCCCCGTACCGCCACGGCGAATGCGGATCACCCTCCGCATCGGAGAACTTGTGATGCTTGCGGTGATCCGCCACCCACCGCACCAGCGGCCCCTCCACCGCCATCGACCCCGCGATCGCCAACGCGATCTTCAACGGCCGCTTCGCCTTGAACGAACCATGCGTGAAATGACGGTGGAAACCGATCGTGATCCCGTGACAGCCCAGGAAATAGAAGAAGACCAGCAGACCCAGGTCCAGCCAGCTCACCCCCCATCCCCACGCCAACGGCACCGCCGCCAGCAGCGCCAGGAACGGAACCGTGATGAACAGCAACAACGCGATCTGCTCGATCGAACGCTTCTGCTCCCCGCCGAGCGTCGCCGGCGCAACCGAGGAGTCATCGGAGTCACCAGGCGCCTTCGCGGCACCCGGCATCACATCGGAACTGGTGGTCATACGCGTCCCCTGGGGGGTCGAGGGTATGGGGCGATGCCGGGCCAGCGGACCCGCACGAGTCCCTACGGTTCCGTAACCTACGGCATCGTAAGTATGGCAGTGCCTCGCCCGGCGGCAAGAGCCCGAGAACCTGCGCGTCCCACCCGCCGCCTATCCTGGAGACGGTCGGACAGCGCGGTCCGCTCTGAAGTTTTTCCCGGACGCCCGGCCCGTAAGCGGTACCGCCGCACGAGACGCCCGTCCGGGTACCCCTCCCAGACGAGCTTCAACACTGCAAGGAGCCGCACCTGTGAGCAGTGCCGACGAGACCACGACCACCAGCAGCGAGCTGCGCGCCGACATCCGCCGCCTCGGCGACCTCCTCGGCGAGACACTCGTACGCCAGGAAGGCCCCGAACTCCTGGAACTCGTGGAAAAGGTCCGCCGCCTCACCCGCGAGGACGGAGAAGCCGCCGCCGAACTGCTGCGCGGAACCGAACTGGAGACCGCCGCCAAGCTCGTCCGCGCCTTCTCCACCTACTTCCACCTCGCCAACGTCACCGAACAGGTCCACCGAGGCCGAGAACTCCGCGCCCGCCGCGCCGCCGAAGGCGGCCTGCTCTCCCGCACCGCCGACCGCCTCAAGGACGCCGACCCCGAACACCTCCGCCAGACCGTCGCCCACCTCAACGTCCGGCCCGTCTTCACCGCACACCCCACCGAAGCCGCACGCCGCAGCGTCCTCAACAAGCTCCGCCGCATCGCCGCCCTCCTCGAAACCCCCGCCCTCGACTCCGACCGCCGCCGCCACGACACCCGCCTCGCCGAGAACATCGACCTCGTCTGGCAGACCGACGAACTCCGCGTCGTCCGCCCCGAACCCGCCGACGAGGCCCGCAACGCCATCTACTACCTCGACGAACTCCACGCAGGCGCCGTCGGCGACGTCCTCGAGGACCTCACCGCCGAACTCGAACGCGTCGGCGTCACCCTCCCCGACGACACCCGCCCCCTCACCTTCGGCACCTGGATCGGCGGCGACCGCGACGGCAACCCCAACGTCACCCCCGACGTCACCTGGGACGTCCTCATCCTCCAGCACGAACACGGCATCAACGACGCCCTGGAGATGATCGACGAACTCCGCGGACTGCTCTCCAACTCCATCCGCTACACCGGCGCCACCGAAGAACTCACCACCAGCCTCAAGACCGACCTCGACAACCTCCCCGAGATCAGCCCCCGCTACAAGCGCCTCAACGCCGAAGAGCCCTACCGCCTCAAGGCCACCTGCATCCGCCAGAAGCTCGAGAACACCAAGCAGCGCCTCGCCAAGGGCACCCCCCACGAACCCGGCCGCGACTACCTCGGCACCGAAGGCCTCCTCACCGACCTGCGGATCATCCAGACCTCACTGCGCGAACACCGCGGCGGCCTCTTCGCCGACGGCCGCCTCGCCCGCACCATCCGCACCCTCTCCGCCTTCGGCCTCCAGCTCGCCACCATGGACGTCCGCGAACATGCCGACGCCCACCACCACGCCCTCGGCCAGCTCTTCGACCGCCTTGGTGAGGAATCCTGGCGCTACACCGACATGCCCCGCGAGTACCGCACCAAGCTCCTCGCCAAGGAACTCCGCTCGCGCCGCCCCCTCGCCCCCACCCCCGCACCCCCCGACGCCGCCCGCGGAAAGACCCTCGCCG
>NZ_JALLGL010000405.1 GCF_023072675.1 Streptomyces sp. XM83C | reverse complement strand
CGAAATGTCCACTTCTAGCTTCGTCGGCAGGTTCAGATGGTTATAAGAGACAGGTCTCCACCCGGGCCACCCCGCACGGCTCCTCCCCGGTCGCGTACGGCAGCAACAGCACGCCCTCCGCCGTGAACCGGCCCGCGCCGGTCAGCCAGCCCAGCGGGGCGGCCATGTGATGCACCTGCCGTTCGGCGGGCCGCCACACCCCGACCCAGCTGCCGAACGGCCCGTCCACGCGCAGCGCCACCGCGCAGCCCTCCGGCGTCAGCACCTGCTCGGGCTGGACGGCGAACGGCGTCACCGTGCAGTCGGGCATGCGCAGGCACTCCGGGAACCGCACCGGCAGCGAACTGCCCAGCACACCCCAGCCGAGCCGAGGCTCGCCGGGGGAGGGAGCGTCGGAGGCGACGACGAGCAGGCCGCTGTCGGGGTCGGCGAGCAGCAGCCGGTCGTCGCTGTTCTCGGCGATCTGCAACAGCGGCGACACTTCGCCGCCCCGCTCCAGGTGCACCACGACCGCCTTCGTACGGCCGCCGGTCTCCCGGTCCAGCACCAGCATCCGCCCGGCCCGGTCCAGCCACACGCCGCCCGAGCAGCGCCCGGGAACCTCGGCGACCCGTTCGGGCCCGAAGGAGCCGCCCGCCACCAGCCACACCGTGCTGGAGCGCGGGCCGACGGCGAGGGCGTACGCCCGTCCGCCGCACGGCGCCGGGGGCAGCAGCCGCAGCCGGGCGCCGTCGGCGGGAGGCTCGATCGCGCCGAGCGGCAGCTCACCGGTGCCGGGGCCGGTCGGGTAGAGGAGCGAGAAGGAGTGCCGGCCGGCGACCAGGCGGTGGATCAGCACCCGCCCGTCGCCCATGGGCTGCACCTCGGTGCCGGGCTCCTCGGGCTGGTTGCCGGGGAGCGGCACCGCGTACGGTTCGGGGCCGTCGAGGGTCCAGCGCTCCGGGAACAGGGCATCGCCCTGGCCGGCGAGCCGGGCGGCGTACCCGCCGTCCGCCGTCAGTACACAGCCCGGGGGTGGAGGGAAACTGTCCTTTTCCGCCGCGGCGGGGGATGGAGTTCCTCGCTGCTCGAACGTGATCGAGAGCTCGGGGGACGCACAGGCCGTCATCGTTCGGTCACCTCCGGCGACGAAGCTAGTTTTCGTACGCACGGGCGTGGCATCGCAGGACGGACCCTTCACACATAAGGGTGGCGCAGAAGCGATTCGCCTGAGGGGAGCGAGGCGGATGTGCTGTCCGGTTGTCCCGCCCCCGCCCGCATGCGCACAGTCCCGGGCACCGTTGGTCACGGCTGTACAGAGGGCCAGATCAGGCAGGTAGCCTTGCACCCGTGCCCCGTCTGTCTGAAGTCATCGCCGCGCTGGAGAACCTGTGGCCCGCCGAGCGGGCCGAGTCCTGGGACGCGGTCGGCACCGTCGCGGGCGACCCCGACCAGCAGGTCACGCGGGTCCTGTTCGCCGTCGATCCCGTGCGGGAGATCGTCGACGAGGCGGTGGAACTGGGCGCCGACCTGCTCGTCACCCACCACCCGCTCTATCTGCGCGGTACGACGACCGTGGCGGCGTCCACCTTCAAGGGCCGGGTCGTGCACACCCTGATCAAGCACGACATCGCCCTGCACGTCGCCCACACCAACGCCGACACCGCCGACCCCGGCGTCTCCGACGCCCTCGCCGGCGCGCTCGGCCTGCGTGTCGTACGGCCCCTGGTGCCGGACCCCACCGACCCGGCGGGCCGCCGCGGCCTGGGCCGGATCTGCGAACTGGACCGTCCGCTGCCGTTGCGAGAGTTCGCCGACCTGGCCGCCGCCCGGCTGCCCGCCACCGCGCAGGGCATCCGGGTGGCCGGCGACCCGGAGGCGACGATCCGCACGGTCGCCGTGAGCGGCGGCTCCGGCGACAGCCTCTTCGACGACGTCCGCGCGGCCGGCGTGGACGCCTTCCTCACCGCGGACCTGCGCCACCACCCGGCGTCGGAGGCCCGCGCCCACAGTCCCCTCGCGCTGCTCGACGCGGCGCACTGGGCCACCGAGTGGCCCTGGTGCGAGCTGGCCGCGAGCCAGCTCGACGAGATCTCCGACCGTCACGGCTGGAACCTGCGCGTGCACGTCTCCCAGACGGTCACCGACCCTTGGACCAGTCACTCCCCTTCACCTGGAGCCCCCAACTGAACGCCGCGCCCGCCGACCAGATCCGACTCCTCGACGTCCAGGCCCTCGACGTCCGCCTGCAGCAGCTCGCCCACAAGCGGAAGTCGCTGCCCGAGCACGCCGAGATCGAGTCGCTGACCAAGGACCTGACCCAGCTGCGCGACCTGCTCGTGGCCGCGCAGACCGAGGAGAGCGACACCGCCCGCGAGCAGACCAAGGCCGAGCAGGACGTGGACCAGGTGCGCCAGCGTGCCGCCCGCGACCAGCAGCGCCTGGACTCCGGCGCGGTCACCTCCCCGAAGGACCTGTCCAACCTGCAACACGAGATCGCCTCCCTCGCCAAGCGGCAGGCCGACCTGGAGGACGTCGTCCTGGAGGTGATGGAGCGCCGCGAGTCCGCGCAGGCGCGGGTGGCGGAGCTGACCGAGCGTGTCGCGTCCGTCCAGGCGAAGATCGACGACGCGACGGGACGCCGGGACGCCGCGTTCGAGGAGATCGACGGCGAGTCCGCGTCCGTCGCCAAGGAGCGTGAGGTCGTCGCCGCGTCCGTCCCCGCCGACCTGCTGAAGCTGTACGACAAGCTGCGCGAGCAGCAGGGCGGTATCGGCGCGGCCAAGCTGTACGCGCGTACCTGCCAGGGCTGCCGGCAGGAGCTGGCCATCACCGAGCTGAACGAGATCCGCCAGGCCGCGCCGGACGCGGTGGTGCGCTGCGAGAACTGCCGCCGCATCCTGGTGCGCACCTCCGAGTCCGGTCTGTAAGGAGCCTGTCGGGTGCGGGAGTTCATCGTCGAGGCGGACGGCGGGTCGCGGGGCAACCCGGGGCCCGCCGGCTACGGCTCCGTGGTGCGGGACGCGGCGACGGGCGAGACCCTCGCCGAGCGCGCCGAGTACATCGGCGTCGCCACGAACAACGTCGCCGAGTACCGCGGTCTGATCGCCGGCCTGCGCGCCGCACGCGAACTGGACCCGGACGCGCCGGTTCACGTGCGGATGGACTCCAAGCTCGTCATCGAGCAGATGTCGGGCCGCTGGAAGATCAAGCACCCCGACATGAAGCCCCTCGCGGCGGAGGCGGCGTCCGTCCACCCGCCCGGCCGGGTCACGTACGAGTGGATCCCGCGCGAGCAGAACAAGCACGCCGACCGCCTGGCCAACGAGGCGATGGACGCCGGCAAACGGGGCGAGCGGTGGCAGCCGTCCGCGTCCCGCGCCGGACTCGACCTCCCCGCCCCGTCGGGCCCGCCCGGCGACGCCACGGCGGGCGCGGCACGCGCGCGTGCGGCCCTCGCGGAGAGCCGCGCGGCCCGGCCGGAGACCCGGGACGAGGCGGTACGACAGCACGGAACCGGTGTACGGCAGCCGCAGGACGCCGCACGCCCCTCGGCGGCCCCCGCACCGCACCCGGCGGGCGCCTCGGGGCAGCCGCACCCGGCGGAGAAGCCCCGCGCGGACGTCCGCGCCGCCCGCACGGTGGCCGCCGGCTCCGCACCCGCGTCGGGGAATCCCGCCTCCGCCCCCTCCCCGGCCGTCTCCGCACCGGCCGTCTCCGCACCGGGCTGGAGCAGCGCTCCCGACCTCGGCGCCCCCGCCACCCTGGTCCTGCTCAGGCACGGGGAGACCCCGCTGACCCCGCAGAAGCGTTTCTCGGGCAGCGGCGGCACCGACCCGTCCCTCTCCGACATCGGCCGTGAGCAGGCGGAACGTGTCGCGGCGGCGCTCGCCCGGCGCGGCACGATCCAGCACGTCGTCACGTCCCCGCTGGCCCGCGCCCGGCAGACGGCCGGGATCGTCGCGGCCCGTCTCGGCCTGGAGGTCACCGTCGAGGACGGTCTGCGCGAGACGGATTTCGGTGCCTGGGAGGGGTTGACGTTCGGCGAGGTCCGCGAGCGCCACCCGGACGACCTGAACGCCTGGCTGGCCTCCCCGGAGGCCGCTCCGACCGGCGGCGGCGAGAGCTTCGCCGAGACCGCGGTCCGGATCGCCGCTGCCCGCGACAAGCTCGTGGCGGCGTACGCGGGCCGCACGGTCCTGCTGGTCACCCACGTCACCCCGATCAAGACCCTGGTCCGCCTCGCTCTGGGGGCGCCTCCGGAGTCCTTGTTCCGCATGGAACTGTCGGCGGCCTCGCTGTCGGTGGTGGCGTACTACGCGGACGGCAACGCGAGCGTGCGGCTGTTCAACGACACGTCGCACCTGCGCTGACCCCGGCCGGACCGCACCTGCCCGACCACGACGACCACCGGCCTCGGCGGCCCACCGGCCCTCGCCGGTGCACCGGCCCCCGGCAGCTCATGGGCGCAGGCCCATCGGGCCCTCGGCGGTCCACCGTCCTTCAACGGCCCACCGGCCGTCGCCGGTGCACCGGCCCCGGCATCTCATGGGCGCAGGCCCACCGTCCTTCGGCCGGCCCACCGGCCTCGGCGGCCCACCGGCCCTCAGCCCCGCCC
>NZ_JALLGL010000404.1 GCF_023072675.1 Streptomyces sp. XM83C | reverse complement strand
ATGCCGCCCCAGGCACCCGCACCGATACCGGCCCCCGCCCCGGCCGGTCAGGCGGGCCCCGAGTTCGTCGCGGTGGACACGCACAATGCCATCGTCGTCGACGCGGACGGCGTCACCCTGGACATCAACGGCGTCTCCGCCGAGTTCCCCTGGCAGGAGGTCCGCAGCGTCCACTACCGCGCCGGCGCCAACGGCAGGAAACTCATGCTCGGCGTGATCCACCTCGACGGTCACTTCTACGAGTCGGAGGTCGAGGCCCGCCCCAAAGCCCGCCTGACGCAATGGTTCACCCAACTGGCCTGGGTCCTGCACCACTACCGCCCGACGGGCTGAGTGACCTCACGCATCCCCGCCTCGACGTCGCGATCGATCCCGTCGCACCGCTGAAGCCGGCGGCTGCCCGATTGCGTACCGTGATCGAAGGCGAGTCGTCCCCGAAGGGCACGCGCCCCCACTCGCCTCACCCGAAGGGAATCGTCGTCCAAGGGCTGTCCGGCGCCGACATCAAGGTGTGGTGGGCGTCGACCATGTCGGTGTACCAGCGGCCGAACTCCTCGTCGTCGAAGTGCAGACACCGGCCGAGGACGTACCCGGCGGAGAAGTCCTGCCAGGAGCGGTACGACCGTACGGCGGCCCGCCCCGCCTCCACGACGGCGGCCTCGGCCTCCTGGAGCGTGGCGTACCGGGCGCCGAGCCCCCACCGGGCCATCTTCGACGCCCGCCCGAGATCCCACGCGTCGACCGACGCCACGAACCGGTGCTCGGGCAGTACCCCGTCCGCCCGCATCCGGGCCTCGTACCGAGTGATCCGCCCGATGAGGTGCTGCACGCCCCGGACACGGGCCTCGGTCTCCGACTCGGGACGCGGCTCGGTCCGCGTGACGCCGTCCTCGGAGAGGACCACGTGCCCGGCGTCGTTGGCACGTATCACGTCGGCGGCGGCCTCACGCCAGTAGCCGACGTCGACATGCCCGCCGAAGTCCCGCGCGATCGTACGGCGGACGGTGAGCGCGAACTCCCACACCGTGCTGTGCGATTCGCAGGCGAGGAGCTTGCGCAGCGCGGCCTGCCACTCCTCGCGGCTGCCGATGCCCCACCACTCCCGCAGCCGCCGCAGCTCCCCGGGGTACCCGCTGCCGTGCCAGCCCATGGCGTTCCACGGCGACCCGTTGTGCACGCACAGCAGAGCCCCGCAGGCCAGCCCGAGCGCCACCGGCCCCTGCAACGCGCCGCCGACGCGCAGCGTGAACAGCCGCTGCGACACATCCACGGGACCGGCCCGGTCGGCGAACTGCGCCCACGCCCCGCTGTTCGGCGGCGCCGTCGGCAGGAACGCCTCGCACGGGCTGCCCGGGTTCACCACGAGGAACGGCGGGTCGCTCGGCTCCCACTGCCGCGCGAACCAGCCCAGCGGCTCCCAGTCGAAGACGCGGTACGGGTCCGGGGCGGGCAGCATCCCGACGGTGAACACGTTCCACACCCGACCGCCCGGCACGCGCGGATCCCGCCCGAACAGCACCTGCCGCCGCCCTTCGGCGTCGTACGCCTGCCGTGTGATCTCGAAGAACAGCTCGGCCCGCGCCAGCACATCGAAGTACGCCGCCCAGTCACCCCGCGCCTTGGCCTCCCACAGCGCCGCCTCCACATCCGTCGGCGCGACCCACCCGGACGGCGGCCCGCCCGGCACAGGCGGAGGAACAGGCCCCGACGGCGGCCCGATCGACATGCTGACTTCCTTCGCGGCGGAGACGAAACATCACAGACGATCAGACACGGAAGTCCGAAACCGGTCAACCTCCTTCCGGTCGCTGTGGGGCACGCAACGCCGCGGCCCGATGCCGCCGGTCACGTTCCCTTCAGCATCCGCGCCCCGAGCTGGTCGGTCCCGCCCGGTGAGCCGTTGAGCCGGTGCACGACCACCCACCGTCCGTCGGCTGCCGCGCCCGCGAAGAGGGAGGCGTGTCGTGTGGCGCCGTTGTGCCAGTGGAGGGTGCCGGAGCGCTGCCAGGAGGGGGACGGGGGGCCGAGGCGGCCGTCGAGGACGAGGCGGGTCAGGGTGTCCGCCACCGCGCGGGGCGTGGCCCACAGGCCGCCCGCCGGGAGGATCGCGCCGGTCGTCGTCCACGGCCGGCGCGGGCGTCCGAGGCGGCCCGGGGCGAGGAGGCGGAGGGCGGGGTCCGGGCGCGCGGTGATCTCCCGCACGCCCAGTGGTTCGAGGACGTACGCCGAGAGGAGTTCCTCGTACGGCAGCCCGGCGGCCTTCTCCAGTGCCGCGCCCAGCACGGCGTACCCGAGGTTGGAGTACTCCGGCTCCCCGCCCGGTGGCCGCACCGCGATGTCCGTCAGGCGGGGGAGCAGGGCTTGCAGGGCCTCCGCGTCGAAGGGGGCGTACGGGTCACGGCCGCCTCCGAGGCCCGGGGGCAGACGGGGGAGGCCCGAGGTGTGCTCGGCGAGCCCGCGCAGGGTGATGCCCGTGCCGGACGGTGCCGCGGGCAGCCAGCGGTCCACCGGGTCGTCCAGGGTGAGGATGTCGGCCGACGCGAGGCGCGTGAGGGCCCTACCGGTGAGGACCTTGGTGAAGGAACCGATCTCCACGTAGCGGTCCGTGGCGTGGCCGGCGGTCGTGGACGGCGGTGCCGTGGAGGTGAGTACGCAGGTGGGTGTGGGAGGGCCGAGCAAGGGCATGTTCGCGGGTCCTGGGTTCACGGATCGGGTGCGATCTGTGAGAGGGGTGGGGTCGTCTTCCGGTTCCTTCGATCCCTGGCCCCTCCGTCTTCCCGTCTCCGCTGCCCCGTTCCCCGGCAGCGGGAGACGCCCCCACCCCCCGAGGGGTGAGGGCGTCCGGGGCCGGCCGGGCCGGGAGACGTCACGGCAGTGCGTGTACGTGGGCGCCCACCGACGACGACCAGGTGTTGCCCGCCGTCGCGTCCCAGTTCGTCGACCAGGTCATCGCGCCCCGCAGGTCGGGGTACGTCTTCGACGGCTTGAAGGAGCCGCAGTTGACGGCCTTGGTCAGGCAGTCCAGGGCGTTGTTCACCACGGTCGGCGACACATAGCCGCTGCCGGCGGCGCGGGTGGACGCCGGGAGGCCGAGGCCCACCTGGGACGGGGCGAGGCCGCCCTCCAGCTGGATGCAGGCGAGCGCGGTGAGGAAGTCCACCGAGCCCTGGCTGTACACCTTGCCGTCACAGCCGAGCATCGAACCGCTGTTGTAGTACTGCATGTTGACGACCGTGAGGATGTCCTTCACGTTCAGCGCCGTCCGGAAGTACGCGTTGGACGTCGACTGCATGTCGATGGTCTGCGGAGCCATCGTCAGGATCAGGGACGGGCCCGCCTTCGCGGACAGCGACCGCAGCGCCTGCGTCATGTACGTCGCGTCGAGGCCGTTCTCCAGGTCGATGTCGACGCCGTCGAAGCCGTACTCCTGCATCAGGGCGTACACGGAGTTCGCGAAGTTCGTCGCGGACGCGGCGCTGTTGACGGAGACCGTGCCGCGCTCGCCTCCCACCGAGATGATCACCTTCTTGCCGGCGGCCTGCTTGGCGCGGATGTCCGCCTTGAACTGGGCCTCGGTGTAGCCGCCCAGGCCCGCGGAGTCGAGGGCGAAGTCGACGGCGCCGGGTGTGGGGGTGGCGTCGGCGAAGGCCACGGCGATGATGTCGTACGCCGACGGAACGTCCGACAGCCTCTGCACGGTCGCGCCATTGTCGAAGTTCTGCCAGTAGCCCGTCACCGCGTGCTTCGGCAGGCCGGTGCCGCCACCGCCGCCCGAGGGTGCCGTCGTCGCCGTCACCGGCGTCGACTTCGGGGACTCGCCGGCCGCGTTCACCGCCGTGACCTGGAAGCTGTACGAGGTGGAGGCGGCGAGGCCGCTCACGGTGGCGGACGTGCCGGTCACCGAGGTGACCTTCGTGCCGCCCTGGTACACGTTGTAGGACGCCGCGCCCGACACCGCGTTCCACGCGAGGGACACCGACGAGGACGTCGTACCCGACACGGAGAGGCCGGCCGGGGCGCCCGGCACGGTCGGGGTGGGGTCGCCGCCACCGCCGCCGTCGGGGCCGTACACCGAGAGGTCGTCGGCGTAGTAGGCGGCCTGGCCGTACCAGCCGTGCGTGTAGAGCGTGACCTGTGTCGTCGAGGAGCCGGTGGTGAACGTCGTCGACAGCTGCTTCCACGACGCCGAGTCGGGTGTCCACGTCGACACGTCCGTCGTGCCCGTGCCGGTGACGCCGAGGTAGGCGTAGCCGCCCTGCACCCAGGCGCTCAGCGTGTACGTCGAGTTGGGCTTCACGGCGACCGTCTGCGTGCACTTGGCGTTGTCCTGGCCGCTCGGCGTCGCCTTCAGGGCCGCCGTACCGCCGTGCACGGGGGAGGAGACGGTGGTGCCGCTGCCGGCCGTGCAGGTCCAGCCGGTCAGGCCCGACTCGAAGCCCGCGTTCCGCACGTTGTTGACGTCGGCGGCCGAGGCCTGGCCGGCGCCGGCGAAGGACAGGGCGAGGGCTGCCACGAGGGTGCCCGCCCACAGGGGGCGGTGCCCGGTTCTGCGGCGGGCGGGCGGGGCTGGTGCGCGGTCCACAGGAGCCTCCGGGGAG
>NZ_JALLGL010000403.1 GCF_023072675.1 Streptomyces sp. XM83C | reverse complement strand
CTCGGGCTTTCCTCCGGGCGCTTCCCTTCGGTCTTGCGTTTCCGACTCTATCAGATCTTTCCGATCCGATTTCCTCGGTGCTTTCCAGGTTCCCGCTCTCGCGTTTCCCTTTCCGGCGGACCCGACTCTATCAGATCCTCGCGGCGTCTGATTCCCAGTCAGAGGGGGTTGTCATCCCGGCCGTTGCGGGCCGTTCCGACGTTTCCAACCTTAGCGGATCCACTCGGTGATGCCCAATCGGGAGACCGAGTCCCTATTCGAATTGAATTCGGGCACGCCGAATTCAACCCCGTCAGGAGATCTTGCTGGTGGTTGGTGCCGCTGTGCGGCAGAAGGTGCTGTCGCAGAACCGTTACGGCCCCGCGGCAACCCGAAGAACCTTACGGATCGGTCCGAGGGGTGTCAAGCGCTGCCCGTCAACATCTTTTAGATGCATCCGAAGGTGGGCCGGCGTCCCGGACCGGGGTCAGTCGAGGTCGGTGAGCCGGCCACCCGCGTCGGGCTGGGCATGCTCGACGCGGCGCAGAAGGCGGGTCAGGACCTCACCCAGCCTGGTGCGCTCCTCGGGGCTGAGGTCCTGGAGGAGGTCCTCCTCGAAGACCGAGGCGAGGCGCATGGCCTCGAGCCACTTCTCCCTGCCTTCGGGGGTCAGCTCGACGATCACGCGGACACGGTTGGTCTCGTCGCGCTCCCTGGTGACCAGGCCCTCGGTGACCATGCGGTCGATGCGGTGGGTCATGGCGGCCGGCGTGAGGCCGAGGCGCTTGGCCAGCTCGCTCGGGCCCATGCGGTAGGGGGCGCCGGAGAGGACGAGTGCCTTGAGGACCTCCCACTCGGCGTTGCTGATGCCGAGGGCGGCGGTCTGCCGGCCGTAGGCGACGTTCATACGGCGGTTCAGTCGGGACAGCGCCGACACGATCTTCTCGACCTGCGGATCGAGGTCCTGGAACTCGCGCTGGTACGCGGCGATCTGCTCTTCGAGTGTCGGCTCGGCGCCGAGCGTGCCGGGGTCGCCCATGGCCGCAGTATGACACGGCTCTCCTTTGCCTTGAAGTCCTTGACTCTGTACTCTTTAGGTTTGAAGTTTAGATTCGAAGTCTTCACACCTAACTAGTGAGAGAGGTGAACGTGACCAGGGCGATGGGCGCAGCGATGCGCCGGATCCATGTGGGCAACGCACTCAGCGCATTCGGGCTCGGCTTCACGGTCCCCTACCTGTACGTCTATGTGGCGCAGGTGCGGGGCCTCGGTGCCGTGACGGCGGGGATGGTCCTCGCCGTGTTCGCCGTGGCCGCGCTGGTCGTGCTGCCGTTCGCCGGGCGGGCCATCGTCCGGCGCGGCCCCCTTCCGGTGCTGCTCGCCGCCCTGGTCACCGCCGCCGTGGGAGCGCTGAGCCTCGGGCTGTCGGGCAGTGCCGCCGCCGTACTGGCGTCGGCGTCGCTGCTCGGTGCTGGGCAGGCCGTGATGCAGCCGGCGCTCGCGACGATGATCGTGGACTGCTCGTCGGCGGACACACGGTCGCGGGCGTTCGCGATGCAGTTCTTCCTGCAGAACCTGGGGCTCGGCGTCGGCGGGCTGATCGGCGGGCATCTGGTGGACACGACGCGGGTGTCGTCGTTCACGCTGCTGTTCGCGATCGAGGCCGCGATGTTCCTGCTGCTGGTCGTGGTGATGGCGACGGTGCGGATGCCGCACTCACCGCGCATCGAGGGGGCGCCGGGGCAGTCGGCGAAGAGCAGCTGGAAGCAGCTGATGGGCAACCGCGCGATGGTGCAGCTGTGCGTGCTCGGCTTCGTCCTGTTCTTCGCCTGCTACGGGCAGTTCGAATCGGGCCTGAGCGCGTTCGGTGTCGAGGCGGCGGGGATCTCCACGTCCGCGCTGGGCACCGCGCTCGCCGCCAACACCGGGATGATCGTGGTCGCGCAGTTCCTGGTGCTGCGGTTCGTGGAACGGCGTCGGCGTACTCGGGTGATCGCGGCCGTCGGTGTCATCTGGGCCGTGGCGTGGCTGGCGGCGGGGTACGCGGGGCTCGGGCACGGCAGCCAGGAGATGGCGACAGCGGCGTTCATCTCCACGTACGCGTTGTTCGGGCTGGGTGAGGCGATGCTGTCGCCGACGGTGGCTCCGCTGGTGGCGGATCTGGCGCCTCAGGGGCTCGCGGGGCAGTACAACTCGGCGTTCGCCCTGGTCAAGCAGCTTGCGTTGGCGATCGGGCCGGCGGTGGGCGGGCCGATGGGGGCGTCGCTGCACGCGCCGTACGTCGTGACGTTCCTGGGCTTCTCGCTGGGGATCAGTGTGCTGGCGCTGCGGTTGGGGCGAGGGCTCACGATGGCCCAGGACTCGCCCTGGGCTGCGCGGTCCCGCGTCGTCCGCCGGGGCGGCCCGGCGCCGGTGCCGGCCGAGACGGCCTGAATCCCCGGCGGCACCCTCTGCCCCGACGGGGCGCACCCCGACCCCGCTACCCGGCTTGCAGCCGACGCCCGCGCGTCCCCGGCGGGGGTGGGCCGCGCCACCCGGCGCGTGCGGGGGGCCTCCCCCACAGGGGGACCCCCAGCGCCCTGCGGCACGACTGCCCGCAGCAACGTCGGACTCGCCGCCCCGCGTCACCCACCTCAGGGGCGCGGGGAGCTGCGCGAACGGTCTCCTACGGCAGTGCGAACTCGCACCACACCGCCTTGCCGCCCCCCGGCGTCCTTCGCGAGCCCCAGTTCGAGGCGATGGTCGCGACGATGGCGATGCCGCGCCCGGACTCGTCCCCCGGCTCCGCCCGCCGCCGCCGCGGCAGATGGTCGTCCCCGTCCGTGACCTCGATGATCAGTCGTCGGTCGGTGCGCCGCAGGCGCAGCCGCATGGGCGGCGTCCCGTGCTGAAGCGAGTTCGCGACCAGCTCGCTCGCCGCCAGGACCCCCAGATCGTGCAGGTCGGAGGGGAATCGCCAGCTGGTGAGAACGCCGGAGGCGAAGGCACGCGCGCGTGGGGCGGCCTCGATGCCGCCGAGGAGTTCCAGCGCGGCGTTGCGGAACAGTTCTTCGTCGGGCCCTGTCCGGGCGGGGTGCTGGAGCACGAGGACAGCCACATCGTCGTCGTGGTCGGCGGTGACCCCGGCGGAGCGGACGAGCCGGTCGCAGACGACCTGGGGCGTGCCGGTGGCGCCGGCGAGGGCGCGTTCCAGCGCGGCGATACCTTCGTCGAGGTCTTCGTTGCGGCGTTCGACGAGCCCGTCGGTGTACAGCACGGCGGTGGAGCCGGGGCCGAGCGGGACCGTCCCGGAGGCGTGCATCCAGCCGCCGGTGCCGAGCGGCGGCCCGGTCGGTTCGTCGGCGCGGCGTACGGTGCCGTTCTCGTCGCGGACGAGGATCGGCAGGTGCCCGGCGGAGGCGTACATCAGCCGGCCCTCGTTGGGGTCGTGGACGGCGTAGACGCAGGTGGCGATCTGGTTGGCGTCGATCTCGGTGGCGAGGCCGTCGAGCAGTTGCAGTACCTCGTGGGGCGGCAGGTCCAGTCGCGCGTAGGCGCGTACGGCGGTGCGGAGTTGCCCCATGACGGCGGCGGCGCGCACCCCGCGCCCCATGACGTCGCCGATCACCAGCGCCGTACGGCCGCCGCCGAGAGTGATGACGTCGTACCAGTCGCCGCCGACGGCGGCTTCGGTGCCGCCGGGCTGGTAGGTGGCGGCGATGCGCAGGTCGTCGGGTTGTTCGAGGTCCTGGGGGAGCAGGGAGCGCTGGAGGGTGACGGCGGTCTCGCGCTGGCGGCGTTCGCTGGCGCGCAGGCGTTCGGCGGCTTCGGCGTGGTCGGTGACGTCGGTGGCGAAGACGAGGACACCGGGGCCGCCGACGCCTTCGGTGACGGGGGTGCAGGTGAAGGTGTAGGAGCGACCGTCGGGTGCTTTGCGGGACTTGAGCGTGCGGGGGCGCCCGCTGCGCAGCACCTGGTCGAGCAGCGGGAGCAGGCCGAGTTCTTTCAGCTCGGGGAGTGCCTCGGCGGCGGGCCGGCCGAGGGGGCGGGGGCCGAAGGCGGCGGTGTAGGCGTCGTTGAGGTGGGCGAGGCGGTGTTCGGGGCCGTGGACGAGGGCGACGAGGGCGGGGACGCTGTCGAGGACGCCGCGCACGGGGAGCGCGTCGACGGCGGGCAGGTCGGAGACGGCGTCGAGGGCGTACCCCTCGCCGCTCGGTCCGTCACCGTTTCGTCCGTCGCCGTTCGGGCTGTGCCCGTCGCCGTCGCGCACAGCGGTGGTCCGCTTGTCGGTGAGGCGTCCGTCGGCCGGGAGGGTGGGTTGTCCGCCGCGGGCCGCGGGCACGGCGCCGTCGCTCCGCCGGTCGGCGGTGACCGGCTCGGTCCGGGCTGCGGCGCGACGCTGTGTTCCGGGGAGCCGGGCGCTCCTCCAGCGCGTGAAGTTCACGAATCCTTGCCTCGTGTAGTGGTCGTCGGCCGGCTCCGGTACCCGGCGTGGGCTCCGGGGGGTGCTCCGGCGTGGGCTCCGTCGGGTACGGCGGAGACGTCGCGTACGTCGGGTGCGTCAGGTGCGGCGCGCATGTGACGTACGGCGGCTACGGCGAGTGGATGGCCGGCACCGAGGACGCCGGAGCGGCCGGAGACGCCGGAGGCACCGGGGGTGCCGGCCATCCACTCG
>NZ_JALLGL010000402.1 GCF_023072675.1 Streptomyces sp. XM83C | reverse complement strand
ACAGGGCCCCCCGCCGCGCCCAAGCCCGGCGGCCCGCGTCCCGGCGCTCCCAAGCCGGGTGCCCGCCCCGGCGCGCCCGGTCAGGGCCAGCAGGGCGACCGCGGTCAGCGTCCCGCCGCCGCCCAGGGCGGCGCGCGTCCCGGCGCCGGCCCCCGTCCGGGTGCCCGTCCGGCCGGTCCGCGCCCGGGCAACAACCCCTTCACCTCCGGCGGCAACGCCGGCATGGCGCGCCCGCAGGCTCCCCGCCCGCAGGCGCCGCGTCCGCAGGGTCCCGGCGCTCCCGGTGCCGGCCCGCGTCCGCAGGCCCCCGGTGGCCAGGGCGGTCCCCGTCCGCAGGCTCCGGGCGGTCCCCGTCCGACCCCGGGTTCGATGCCCCGTCCGCAGGGCGGGCCGCGTCCCGGTCCCGGCGGTCCGCGTCCGAACCCCGGCATGATGCCGCAGCGTCCCGCTGCCGGCCCGCGTCCCGGCCCCGGCGGCCGTGGTCCGGGCGGTGCGGGCCGTCCCGGCGGTGCAGGTCGTCCCGGCGGCGGCTTCGCCGGTCGTCCCGGTGGCGGCGGCGCCGGTCGTCCGGGCGGTGGCGGCGGCTTCGCCGGTCGTCCCGGTGGCGGCGGTTTCGGTGGCGGCGGTGGCCGTCCCGGCTTCGGCGGCCGTCCCGGCGGTCCCGGTGGCCGTGGTGGCACGCAGGGCGCCTTCGGCCGTCCCGGCGGTCCCGCGCGTCGTGGCCGCAAGTCGAAGCGGCAGCGTCGCCAGGAGTACGAGGCGATGCAGGCCCCGAGCGTCGGCGGCGTGATGCTGCCGCGCGGCAACGGCGAGACCATCCGTCTCTCCCGCGGCGCGTCGCTCACCGACTTCGCGGAGAAGATCAACGCCAACCCGGCGTCCCTCGTCGCGGTCATGATGAACCTCGGCGAGATGGTCACCGCGACGCAGTCCGTCTCCGACGAGACGCTGCAACTGCTCGCCGACGAGATGAACTACAACGTTCAGATCGTCAGCCCGGAGGAGGAGGACCGCGAGCTTCTCGAGTCCTTCGACATCGAGTTCGGCGAGGACGAGGGCAGCGAGGAGGACCTGGTGGTCCGCCCGCCGGTCGTCACCGTCATGGGTCACGTCGACCACGGCAAGACCCGACTGCTCGACGCCATCCGCAAGACGAACGTGATCGCGGGCGAGGCCGGCGGCATCACCCAGCACATCGGTGCCTACCAGGTCGCGACCACGGTGAACGGCGAGGACCGCGCGATCACCTTCATCGACACCCCGGGTCACGAGGCGTTCACCGCCATGCGTGCCCGCGGTGCGAAGTCGACCGACATCGCGATCCTGGTCGTCGCGGCCAACGACGGCGTCATGCCGCAGACGGTCGAGGCGCTCAACCACGCCAAGGCGGCCGGTGTGCCGATCGTCGTCGCGGTCAACAAGATCGACGTCGAGGGCGCCGACCCGACCAAGGTGCGCGGTCAGCTGACCGAGTACGGCCTGGTGGCCGAGGAGTACGGCGGCGACACCATGTTCGTCGACATCTCCGCCAAGCAGGGCCTGAACATCGACAGCCTGCTGGAGGCGGTCATCCTGACCGCCGACGCCACCCTGGACCTGCGGGCCAACCCGAACCAGGACGCGCAGGGCATCGCGATCGAGTCCCGCCTGGACCGCGGCCGTGGTGCTGTCGCCACCGTCCTGGTGCAGCGCGGCACCCTGCGGGTCGGCGACACGATGGTCGTCGGCGACGCCTACGGCCGTGTCCGCGCCATGCTCGACGACAACGGGCAGAACGTGTCCGAGGCCGGCCCCTCCACGCCGGTCCAGGTCCTCGGTCTGACCAACGTCCCGGGCGCCGGCGACAACTTCATCGTGGTCGAGGAGGACCGTACGGCCCGCCAGATCGCGGAGAAGCGCGCGGCCCGCGAGCGCAACGCGGCCTTCGCCAAGCGCACGCGCCGTGTCTCGCTGGAGGACCTGGACAAGGTGCTCAAGGCCGGCGAGGTCCAGCAGCTGAACCTGATCATCAAGGGTGACGCTTCCGGTTCCGTCGAGGCCCTCGAGTCCTCCCTGCTCCAGCTGGACGTCGGCGAAGAGGTGGACATCCGCGTCCTGCACCGCGGCGTCGGTGCGGTCACGGAGTCCGACATCGACCTGGCGATGGGCTCCGACGCCATCGTGATCGGCTTCAACGTCCGCGCGGCCGGCCGCGCGGCGCAGATGGCCGAGCGCGAAGGCGTGGACGTCCGGTACTACTCGGTCATCTACCAGGCGATCGAGGAGATCGAGGCGGCCCTGAAGGGCATGCTGAAGCCGGAGTTCGAAGAGGTCGAGCTGGGCACGGCGGAGATCCGCGAGGTCTTCAAGTCGTCCAAGCTGGGCAACATCGCCGGTGTCATCATCCGCTCCGGCGAGGTCCGCAGGAACACCAAGGCCCGCCTCATCCGCGACGGCAAGGTCGTGGCGGAGAACCTCACCATCGAGGGCCTGCGTCGCTTCAAGGACGACGTGACCGAGATCCGCGAAGGCTTCGAGGGCGGTATCAACCTCGGCAACTTCAACGACATCAAGGTCGACGACGTCATCGCGACGTACGAGATGCGCGAGAAGCCGCGGGCGTAACGTCCACGGTTGCCGCTGGCCGACGGGAGTCCGCTCCCGTCGGCCAGCGTGCCGTTTCCCGGCATCCCGTGGGGGCCGGAAAACCGCGTCGAGCCTCAGGCCTGATCGCGGTACGGTTCTGATGTCCCCGGCCGCACGGAACCGGGGCCATCGATCCCGTACCGGCGGGTGAACCGGTCACACACATGTACGTGGGGACTCTGTCCTTCGACCTCCTCCTCGGCGACGTCCACTCGCTGAAGGAGAAGCGGTCCGTCGTCCGCCCGATCGTCGCCGAACTCCAGCGGAAGTACGCGGTGAGCGCGGCCGAGGTGGACCATATGGACCTCCACCGGCGAGCGGTCATCGGCCTGGCCATGGTCTCCGGCGACGCCGGACACCTGACCGATGTGCTGGACCGGTGCGAACGGCTGGTCGCCGCCCGACCCGAGGTGGAACTGCTGTCCGTGCGACGCCGCTTCCACGGCGACGACGACTGACCACACAACGCAAACAGAGAAAGAACGGGAGCTGGACCAGTGGCCGACAACGCGCGGGCGAAAAGGCTGGCGGACCTCATCCGGGAAGTGGTGGCCCAGAAGCTGCAGCGCGGGATCAAGGACCCGCGGCTCGGCTCGCACGTCACCATCACGGACACCCGGGTCACGGGCGACCTCCGTGAGGCGACGGTCTTCTACACGGTGTACGGCGACGACGAGGACCGCGCGGCCGCAGCCGCGGGCCTGGAGAGCGCCAAGGGCATCCTGCGCTCCGAGGTCGGCAGGGCCGCCGGCGTGAAGTTCACGCCGACCCTGACCTTCGTCGCGGACGCCCTGCCGGACACCGCCCGGACCATCGAGGACCTCCTCGACAAGGCGCGCGCCGCCGACGCGCAGGTGCGCCAGGCGGCCACCGGCAAGACGTACGCCGGTGACGCCGACCCCTACCGGAAGCCCGCCTCCGACGAGACGGACGACACCGCCGAATGAACGACCGCAGGACCACCACGCCCGACGGCCTCGTCATCGTCGACAAGCCGTCGGGCTTCACTTCGCACGACGTCGTCGCCAAGATGCGCGGCATCGCGCGCACCCGCCGCGTCGGCCACGCCGGCACCCTCGACCCGATGGCCACCGGCGTGCTCGTGCTCGGCGTGGAGCGGGCCACCAAGCTCCTCGGCCATCTCGCGCTGACCGAGAAGGAGTACCTCGGCACGATCCGGCTCGGGCAGACCACCCTGACCGACGACGCCGAGGGGGAGATCACCTCCTCCACCGACGCCTCCGGCATCACCCGGGAGGCCGTCGACGCCGGTATCGCCGAACTGACCGGCGACATCATGCAGGTGCCGTCCAAGGTCAGCGCCATCAAGATCAACGGCGTGCGCTCCTACAAGCGGGCCCGCGAGGGCGAGGACTTCGACATCCCGGCCCGCCCGGTGCGCGTGTCGTCCTTCACCGTGTACGACGTCCGGGACGCCGTCGCCGAGGACGGCACCCCCGTCCTCGACCTGGTCGTCTCCGTCGTCTGCTCCTCCGGCACCTACATCCGGGCCCTCGCCCGCGACCTGGGCGCCGGACTCGGCGTCGGAGGCCACCTCACGGCGCTGCGCCGCACCCGCGTCGGGCCGTACAAGCTGGACAGCGCCAAGACGCTCGACCAGCTCCAGCAGGAGCTGACGGTCATGCCGATCGCCGAGGCCGCCCAGGCCGCCTTCCGCCGCTGGGACGTCGACGAGCGCCGTGCCCGGCTGCTCCTCAACGGCGTCCGCCTGGACATGCCCGACGAGTACGCGGACGCCGGTCCCGTCGCCGTGTTCGGGCCGGAGAACCGCTTCCTGGCGCTGGTCGAGTCGCAGAAGGGCAAGGCCAAGAGCCTGGCCGTGTTCGGGTGAGGCGGGCGCCCGGTCCGGCCGAGGGGGCCGCTCCCCGTCCGGGCGGGGCCCGCTCCGGCCGGTGCCGCGGCCGTCCCCGGCCGGCGCCGTCCGCCCGTGGAGCGGCGGACACGGGGCTTGCTCTGCCCGCCGCTCCACGGTCCCCCCTCGGTTCCCCCACCCCTAAGCTGTATCC
>NZ_JALLGL010000401.1 GCF_023072675.1 Streptomyces sp. XM83C | reverse complement strand
TCTCCCGGGCCGCGCCCACCAGCGCCGTCATCACCTGCTCACCGGACAGCGAGTCCAGCGCCCCCGTCGGCTCGTCCGCGAACACCACACGCGGCCCCGTCACCAGCGCCCGAGCCAGCGCCAGCTCCGCAGCAGGCCCCACGCCGTCACCTCCGCCGGCTCCACGGTCCCGTCGGCCATCCGCACCTCACGGCCCGCGTACGCGGCGGTCTGCGCGTCGTGCGTGACCAGCAGCACCGCCGCGCCCGTCTCCCGGGCCGCGCCCACCAGCGCCGTCATCACCTGCTCACCGGACAGCGAGTCCAGCGCCCCCGTCGGCTCGTCCGCGAACACCACACGCGGCCCCGTCACCAGCGCCCGCGCCAGCGCCACCCGCTGCGCCTGCCCGCCGCTCAGCTCGCCCGGCCGCAGCTCCCGCTGCCCGCGCACCCCGAACCGCTCCAGCCACTCGTCGGCCCGCGCCCCGGCCTGCGCCCGGCCCAGGCCGCCGAGCAGCAGGGGCAGCGCCACGTTGTCCCGGACCGTCAGCTCCGGTATCAGCTGCCCGAACTGGAACACGACCCCGAAGTCCGTACGGCGCAGCTCCCCGAGCCGCGCCTCCGGCAGCCCGGACAGCGTCTCGTCGCCGTACGACACCGTCCCCTCGTCCGGCCGGACGATCCCGGCCAGGCAGTGCAGCAGCGTCGATTTGCTGCTGCCGCTCGGCCCGGTCACCGCGAGGATCTCCCCGGCGTGCAGGTCGAGGGAGGCTCCGCGCAGGGCGGGCGTACGGCCGTACGCCTTGACCAGGCCCCGCGCCGACAGGAGCGGCACCGCCTCGTCCCGGTACGTGTTCATGATGCGTCGACCTCCGCGGTCAGTTGGTTCAGCCGGTCCGCCGTGGTCGTCATCCAGCGGAGGTCGGCGTCGAGATGGGTCAGGGCGTAGTCGGCCGAGAGGACCGTCGCGAGATCCGCGCCCGGCGCGGTCTTCACGGCCGTCAGCTCCCGCATCCGCGCCATGTGCGCGGCCCGCTGCGCCAGCAGGTAGGCCGCCGGGTCGCCGCCGGTGAGGATCGCGACGACGACCTTGGCGAAGATCTCGTTGGTGACGAACGGCGCGGGCGGCGCGATCTCGGCCGCCCAGCGGGTCATCTCCGCCTCCCCTTCCGGCGTCACGCGGTACAGGGTCCGCTCCGGTCCGCCGTCGGCGTCGGTGCCGTCGACCTCGGCCAGCCGGTCGCGGACCAGGCGTTGCAGCGTCGTGTACACCTGGCCGTAGGCCAGCGGGCGCGCCTGGGGGAAGCGCTCGTCGTGGCGTCGCTTGAGGTCGTAGCCATGGCTGGGGCCGGAAGCGAGCAGCCCCAGCAGGATGTGGCGGGTGCTCATGAAGATCAGTATGTATCAAGGATATGTACTGAGTATATAGTGGGGGGTGAAAAACCCGGCCACGTGCGGAGACGGGCCGGGTGTCACGGCGGCAGGGCCGGGCGGCGCCGGGCCGGGCGGGCGCCGCCGGGAGTGCCGTACAGCGATGCGGTCGTACGGTCCTTCGGTCTTACGGACGTGCCGCCGGCCGGCGGGCGGCCGTGCAGGGACGGAACCTCAGGCGCGGGCCTTGGGCTTCGTCACACGCGTCTTCGACCGGTCCAGGACCATGACCAGGCCCACGATGACCAGGAAGATCACCAGCGGGGTGAAGACGTACAGGCCCAGCGTCTCGCCGACACTGAGGCCCTTGCCGGGGTCGTCGCCGTCGTCGCGGGTCAGCGCGAGGGCAGGGGACGACATGAGCAGCATCATCAGCGTCGTACCGGCGGCCAGGGCGCCGGCGCGCAGGGCGTTCTTCTTGTCCACGTTGCCAAAGTAGCGAACGGCCGAACGGGCCGCGCGCCCGGGGTGCCGTACGGGACGGGGCGGGGGTGTCCCGGGGGACGGTTCCGGGTGCCGTACGGGACGGTTCCGGGGGCCGTACGACGCGATCCCGGGTGCCCTGCGAGGCGCACCCGGGGCCGCGCGGAGGGTCGCCCCGGGGCCGTTCAGTCGTCCCGTGCCGCCCCGCCCGCGTCCCGCGCGCCGTCGCGCAGCACCTCCAGCAGGGCCCGCAGTCGCGGGGACGCCGCCAGCTCCTCCAGCGCCACCGGGCGGCCCTCGGCGTCCGCGACGGGCAGCCGCCAGTTCGGGTACTGGTCCCACGTACCCGGCAGGTTCTGCGGACGCCGGTCGCCGACGCCGTCCGGCAGCCACACGCCCACCAGCCGGGCCGGGGTACGCAGCAGGAAACGGTGGACCGCCCGCACCTCGGCCTCCTCGGCCGGGCCGCCGGTGCCGCCGCCCGCCGACTCCAGCAGACCGAGCCGGGCCAGCAGCTCCAGCCACTCCCCGGTGTCCGCCGCCGCCTCCGCGCGCTCGGTCTCCAGCGGCCGGGTCAGCAGCCCGAGCCGGTCGCGCAGCTCCACGTGCTCGCCGCTGAGCCGGGCCGCCGTGGACGGCAGATCGTGCGTGGTCGCCGTCGCCAGACAGTCCTCCCGCCACCGCTCCGGCGGCAGCGGACGCCCGTCGCCCGCCCAGTCCCGCTCGAACCACAGCACCGACGTGCCCAGCACGCCCCGCTCGCGCAGCGCCTCCCGCACGCCCGGCTCCACGGTGCCCAGATCCTCGCCGATCACCACCGCCCCGGCCCGCGACGCCTCCAGCACCAGCACCGCGAGCATCGCCTCCGCGTCGTAGCGGACGTACGCGCCCTCGGTCGGCGGCTCGCCCCCCGGCACCCACCACAGCCGGAACAGCCCCATCACATGGTCGATGCGCAGCGCGCCCGCGTACCGGAACAGCGCCCGCAGCAGCATCCGGTACGGCGCGTACCCCGACGCGGCCAGCCGGTCCGGCCGCCACGGCGGCAGCCCCCAGTCCTGCCCGCGCGCGTTGAACGCGTCCGGCGGCGCGCCCACCGACATGCCCGCCGCGAAGTACTCCTGCTGCGCCCAGGCGTCCGCGCCGTCCGGGTGCACCCCGACCGCCAGATCGTGGATCACCCCGACCGGCATGCCCGCCTCGCGCGCCGCACGCTGAGCGGCCGTCAGCTGTGTGTCCGTCAGCCAGGCCAGCCAGCAGTGGAAGTCGACCCGGTCCATCAGCTCGGCGCGGGCCCGCGCGGTACCGGCAGACCGCGGGTCCCGCAGCTCCGCCGGCCACCGGCGCCAGTCGGCGCCGTGCACCTCCGCCAGTGCGCACCACGTCGCGTGGTCCTCCAGCGCCCGGCCCTGCCCGGCGAGGAAATCGGCGTACGCGGCCCGCCGGCCGGGGCCGAGCGGCACCCGGCGCACCAGTTCCAGCGCCTCCCGCTTCAGCTCCCACACAGCGTCCCGGTCGATCAGCGCGCCCTTGTCCAGCACGGCCGCGCGCAGCCGGCCCGCCCGCTCCAGCAGCGCCGTGACGCGCTGCCGGTCCTCCACGTACGCGAACTCCGGCACCTCCTCCACCCGCAGATGCACCGGGTCGGGGAAACGCCGCGACGACGGCCGGTACGGCGAGGGGTCCGTGGGGGAGCCGGGTACGGCCGCGTGCAGTGGGTTGACCTGCACGAACCCGGCGCCGAGCGTCCGTCCCGCCCAGGCGGCCAGCTCCGCGAGATCACCGAGGTCGCCCATGCCCCAGGAACGGTGTGACAGCAGCGAGTACAGCTGGACCAGCAGCCCGTACGACCGTCCCGGCGGCGCCGGCAGCCGCGGCGGGGCCACGACCAGGTGGGCGTCGGCGGTGCGGCCGTCGGGTGCCGTGACGGTGAGGCGGTGCACGCCGTACGGCAGCCGGGCGAGGGCGGACGAGGGGGCGTCGTCCCGGGCGGACGCCGGGGGCGGGCCGGCGTCCTGGCCGGGCGCGGTGAGGTGGGGGTGGCCGTCCCGGCCGCGCCGTGCGTGCCAGGTGTCGCCCTGCTCGGTCTCGACGCGCAGGGCGGTGTCCGGCGGCAGCGCGGCCAGCGCCGGCGGGGTGGCGCCGTCCCAGCAGACCACGGTGGGCGGCAGCAGGCGCCCGGCCAGTTCCCGCTCGCGTGCCGTGCGGGCGGCCCGGGCCGAGGCGGGGGTGCTCGCGTCCACGCCGAGCGCGGCCAGGACACGGGTCAGTGCGGTGGCGGAGGCGTGCACCTCGCGGTCGGGGGAGGGGCGGTAGGAGGGGGCGACGCCGTGCAGTTCGGCGAGCCGGATCAGGTCCTCGCTGGGTGCCGGGCCCGGCGGCGGGACGGAAGCCGCCATCTACGGCCTCGGGGACCCGGGGTCGGCGTCCGACTCGCTGGTCAGCGGCGCGGCGTCGGCCATCGGCGGCTCGCTGGTCAGGGGCTCGGCATCGGGCAGCGGCGGTTCGCTGGTCAGCGGTGTCTCGGCGCAGGCGCTCTCGGCGCTGAACACGCAGAACGGGTCGGCGCCGGACTCCGCGGCGGGCGTCGCCTGCGCGGGGATCACCGGCGCCTCGCCGGGTTTGGACAGAGCCGAGAGCAGGAGATGTGCCGATGCGGCCACTGGGGCCTCCTTGTCGCGATTGCCGGGTTGGCGTCGTACGGGTCACGGCAGGCCTACCCAGCGGGCGCGACGGCAGACGTCCCGGCTGGAACTGTGCGCGTCGCGTCACCCGCCATATGCGTGCATGTACCATCAGATTCTGACATACGGGGCGTCGGGGGAGGGTGTCAGCG
>NZ_JALLGL010000400.1 GCF_023072675.1 Streptomyces sp. XM83C | reverse complement strand
GTGCTCAGGCGGGGTGCGTGGGGTGCGGTGGGCGGTCCGGGGGCGTGTGGGTTGCGGTGGGCGATCCGGTCGTGCGCCGCTCGGCTGTCGCTCACCCGATCGCGGGACACCCGCCGCACCCCGCGCACCCCGCCCCGGACACCGGGGGGAGGGCCGGGGCCCCGGGCCCCGTCCCGCACCTCACATGGCGATCACGGCGCGCCTCCGCCAGAGTGGTGCAGCGTCGCGGAGTCTTTCGCAGCCCCAGGCCAGGAGGTGCGAGGTATGACCCCCCTCGGCCGGGCCCGCCTGCCCGGCAGACCGGCTCTCGGCCGCCTGCTGGAGAGCCGCCCCGTACGCCGCTTCGTCGAGGCCGCCACCGCGATGGCGGACGCCCCGAGACTGGCCTGGCTGAGCGAGGCGGACGGCCGTATCGGCACCACCCTCGACCTGGAACGCACCGCTCGGGAACTGGCCGATTTCACCGTGCCCACGCTCGCCGACGGCACCGCCGTGGACCTGCTGGAGGCGGTGCTGCACGGCCACGACGGCGACCCTCCCGGCGGCACCCGCGTACCCCTCACCCGGGCGATGGCGGTCACCGCGATCGACCGGCTCTCGCACCTGGAACCCGACCCCGTGGGGGAGCTGTCCACCCTGCACCCCGCGCCGAAACTCGCCTACGAGTGCCTCGTCTCGCGCCGCCCCCTGCTCGTCCGCCGCATCGCCCCCGACCAGTACGAGAAGATCGCGCCCACGCCGAACGCGGCCCGGCTGATGCGCGGGGCGAGCGTGCACAGCTACATGGTCGTACCGCTGATCTCCCGCGGCGTGCTCATCGGCATGGCCGATTTCATACGGTGCGGCGGACGGCCCCCGTTCAGTTCCCGAGATCTGGCCCTGGCCTGCGAGCTGGCCGCGAAAGCCGCGGTCTTCGTGGACAACGCCCGCCTCTACAGCCGCGAACGCGACACGGTGCTCACCCTGCAACGCGCCCTGCTGCCGCGGGCCGCCCCGCCCACCCCCGGCCTGTGCGTGGACTCCAGCTACCGGCCCGCCGTCGACCCCAACGGCGTCGGCGGCGACTGGTACGACGTCGTGCCGCTGCCCGGCGGACGCAGCGCGCTCGTCGTCGGCGACGTCATGGGCCACGGACTCGCCGCCGCCGCGACGATGGGACGCCTGCGGTCGGTGGCGCGGACCCTGTTCAACATCGACATCGCCCCGGAACGAGTCCTCGCCCGCCTCGACCTCGCCGCCCGCGACCTGGAGGAGGACCAGGTGGCGACCTGCCTGTGCGCGCTGTACGACCCGGCCGAGGGCACCTACCGGATGGCCAGCGCGGGCCATCTGCCGCCGCTCATGACCGACCCGGCGGGCACCGCCGGCTTCGTGGACGTGCCGCCGGGCGCCCCCCTCGGCGCCGGCGTCATCCCGTACGACCCCGTGGAGATCCGGGCCGACACCGGCAGCCGCCTGCTGATGTGCACCGACGGCCTCGTCAAGGACCGCTCCGTCGACGTCGACGGCTGGCTGGACGGCCTGCGCCGGGCGGCCGACGGGCAGCGACCCGAGCTGGCGGGCGTGTGCGAGACCGTGTGGGAGCGCACGGCCGGGGCGTACGGCACACGCGACGACGACGCGATCATGCTCGTCGCGGAAGCGTGCCGGCCCGGAGGGTTCCCGCTGAGCGTCTGGGACCTGCCCGCCGACGGAACCGCCGCGCACGCCGCCCGGCGCCTCGTGCGGGAACGGCTCGCCGGATGGGGGCTCGGCGAGCTGGCCGACGCGACCGAGCTGATCGTCAGCGAACTCGTCGCCAACGCGCTGCGCTACGGCAACGGGCCCGGGCGGCTGCGGCTCATGCGCGGTGAACGGCTGTGCGTGGAGGTGTCCGACACCGGGCCCGACCTGCCGCAGATCCAGCACGCCTCCTGCAGCGCCGAGGGCGGGCGCGGGCTTCAGCTGGTCAACGCGTTGTGCCGGCGGTGGGGGTCCTGTCGGACGCCGGGCGGGAAGATCGTCTGGGCGGAGCAGGATCTGCCGGGGTGAGGGGACGCCGCCGGGGCCGTGGAGGCGGTTTGCAGGGCCCAGCGGGCCTCTGGGGGTGCTCGGGGTTTCGTTTTCACCGGGGGCCGGTGGGGGCTTGACGCAAGTTCCCCGCGCCCCTCGTTCGGCGGGGCCATCGTTCTCACCGTGCGCCGGTGGGGGTCTTCGCGCAGTTCCTCGCGCCCCTGCCTGGGCTGGGCTTTCGTCGTTCACCGCGGGGCGGTGAGGGGTTCCGCGCAGTTCCCCGCACCCCTGAGCGTCTGCGGCGGCGCGTCGCGGTGGGTGCGTGGTTGCGGCAGCGCCATCCGCTGGTGGGTGGGCCGGGGCCGCGCCGGGGGGTGGCGTCCTCGGTGCGGCGGCCTGCGTCTCAGGTTCGCACCCTGCGTCTCAGGTTCGCGCCCTGCGTCTTCGCCGCACGCTGCGGGCGGGCACCCCCCGGCAGGGCCCCTTCCCGCCGTGGGCGCGTGCGGACCGGCGGCGGCCGGCCTCGGCGAGTCGAAAGCGTTCGACGGTCGTAGCCCTGTACGCGGTCGGCTTCACCGGTGTACGGTCTCGGGCCGATGGCTTTGGGAGCGCTCCCATTCCGGGTGGTCGTCTTCCGGTCGTCACGGCCGGGCTTGTGCCGCACCCGGTCCGCGTCACAGTTCCGGCTCCGCCCCGCACCGCACCCGCACTGTTCCGTACGGCGAGTTCGAATGCCCGAGCCGAGGTCAAGTCCGGGTCCGGCATCGCGCATCGAGACCGCCCGATTCGAGGAGGAACGCTTGAGACGCATATCGGCCCTTCTGGCGGCCTGCGCGACCGCCCTGGGCCTCACCGCACTGGCCGGGCCGCCCGCCGCGGCGGCCACCGGCTGCAAGGTCGACTACACGGTGGCCAATGAGTGGCAGGGCGGCTTCCAGGCCGGCGTGAAGATCACCAACCTCGGGGATCCCCTCGACGGCTGGACGCTCGAGTGGACCTGGCCGGACGCCGGTCAGAAGGTCGCCCAGGGCTGGAACGCCACCTGGTCCCAGTCCGGGTCCACCGTCACCGCCACCAACGCGGACTGGAACCGCACGCTCGGCGCGGGCGGCACCGCCGATCTGGGCTTCACCGGCACGTTCAGCGGCGCCAACCCTGCGCCCACCGGCTTCACCCTGAACGGCGTGGCCTGCACGGGCAGCGTCGGCGGCGAGGATCCCGAGGACCCCGGTACGGGCACCGGAACCCCCGTCGACATCAACGGGCAGCTCAGAGTGTGCGGCGTCAACCTCTGCAACCAGTACGGCCGTCCCATCCAGCTGCGCGGCATGAGCACCCACGGCATCCAGTGGTTCGGCCAGTGCTACACCAACGCCTCCCTGGACGCGCTGGCCGAGGACTGGAAGGCCGACCTGCTGCGGATCTCCATGTACGTGCAGGAGGAGGGGTACGAGACGGACCCGGCCGGCTTCACCGCCCGCGTCAACAACTATGTCGACATGGCGGAGGCTCGTGGGCTGTACGCGCTGATCGACTTCCACACCCTCACACCGGGCGACCCCAACTACAACCTCGACCGCGCCAAGACGTTCTTCGCGTCCGTCGCCGCCCGCAACGCCGCCAAGAAGAACGTGATCTACGAGATCACCAACGAGCCCAACGGCGTGAGCTGGGCCGGCATCAAGAACTACGCCGAGCAGGTCATCCCGGTCATCCGCGCCGCCGACCCGGACGCCGTGGTCATCGTCGGCACCCGCGGCTGGTCCTCGCTCGGTGTCTCCGAAGGGTCCGACGAGTCCGAGATCGTCAACAACCCGGTGAACGCCACCAACATCATGTACGCGTTCCACTTCTACGCGGCGAGCCACAAGGACAACTATCGCGCCACGGTGAGCCGCGCGGCCTCCCGACTCCCGCTGTTCGTCACCGAGTTCGGCACGGTCACTGCCACCGGTGGCGGGACGCTGGACCGGACGAGCACCGTCGCATGGCTGGATCTGCTCGACCAGCTGAAGATCAGCTACGCGAACTGGACGTACTCCGACGCCGACGAGAGCAGCGCCGCCCTCAAGCCCGGCACCTGCACCGGCGGCGACTTCAGCAGCAGCAGTGTCCTGACGGAGTCCGGCGCGCTGATCAAGAGCCGCATCAGCACACCGGACTCCTTCCCGACCGGCTGACCCGCGCTCGTCGCCCCCCACCCTCCGATCGGGAGCGCTCCCGAGAGTGCTCCCGATCCCTTCCCAGGAGGTCCCATGCGCACCTCACTCGCACGATCGTGGCCCGTGGCCGTGATCCTCGCGGCCGTCGCGGCGGTTCTCACCTCCGGCCTCAGCGCCCTGACCGCCCGCGCCGCCGACTCGGCATGCCGTGTCGACTACACGGTGAACGAATGGGCCGGCGGCTACACCGCACAAGTGAAGATCACCAACCTCGGTCCCGCCGTCACCGGCTGGCGCCTGACCTGGAGTTACGCCGGTGACCAGCAGGTGACATCGGCGTGGAACGCCACCGTCACCCAGTCGGGCCGGGCCGTGACCGCGGTGGACGCGGGCTGGAACGGCACCCTGGCCACGGGCGGCACCGCCGAGTTCGGTCTCCAGGGCACATGGCGCTCGTCCGATCCCGTACCCACGGACTTCGCCCTCAACGGCGCGGCCTGCGGCGACACGACCACCCCGCCCACGAC